>JBAXDW010000055.1:0-8649 GCA_037140755.1 Methanobacteriota archaeon | reverse complement strand
GTTCTTCGGGGCCCACATGCCGAAGCTTTCAGGATCTTTCAAGTATCTTTCGATAAGTTTACATTTCTTCTTGGCACCTTGTTGTCCGACGATGTCCTCGAGCATTACACCTTTAGCAATTTGGGGGATATCATTCTCCTCCTCCTGTACAACGATTACCGTTGATTTGCCTATCGTCGCGCGTTTTGGTTCGACATTCATGATCTCAAAAGCAAAATCCGGATACATCCTCCGATCGAACAAATAGTCACCTTTCTTTACCGAAGTACCAAACCATTGCTCCTTCGCGTAATAATCAAATACTCGGGGTTCGCTTACCTCTGGGTGCTCGAAATCACTCTTCATCGGGTACCCCGCAGGCTTTAATACGATGAATTTGGCAGAAGTCGTAGAAGCTTTGATAGTTGAGTCGCTCATTTTTTCTCTCTTGAGTGAACCATTATAAGTCAAGGATTAAATTATTTATGATGCCCATGCAAAGTATTAGAGCCTTTATTGGAATTGACCCCGATAACGAGACGCGAGAGAAACTCCTCGCGATTCAGCGCGATAGATTAAAATTGGACCAGTTCTCATCAGTGAAGGCGGTCGATCCACGAATAGCCCACATAACCTTAAGCTTCCTCGGGAACATCACATCTTCTGAGCTCTCGACCATTGCTGAAGCACTGAGCTCCATCTCGTTTCATCCGTTTTGGGTAACACTTAGCGGTATTGGCGTCTTTCCGAGCTTGAAAAAAATAAGAGTCATACACGTTGGATTAAGCGATTCTAAAGACATGAAAATGTTATATGAACTAGTCGTTGAAGCACTGAAGGGAACGCATAGATCAGATAAAAAATTTGATCCGCATATCACCTTAGGAAGTGTCAAGCGGACCATTCCTACAGAGTTGAAGCTGTTGGCTGCCAGAATAGCCCCCCTTTCTACGTCCTTCGTCGGCTCTCTCTATGTTTCCTCTTTTCAACTAAAAAGAAGCACCTTGACTCCTAAGGGCCCCATATATGATACGCTCAAGGAATTTCGACTATGAAGAGTGAGTTCGCCCGAGTACAAATGGGGGTGCTGAAAAGAGTAATACCGTCGCGTGATGAGCGTGACCGTCTACATCAAGTTACACAACAGGTGATTTCAGCAGCACAAAACGCCATTAAAACCCGGAGCTTAAAAGCGACTGTACAAGTAATTGGCTCCGCTGCGCGAGACACGTGGATCTCAGGAGATCGAGATATCGACATATTCATTGGATTTGACGTTAGCACCTCACGCGAAGACCTTGAACGCCACGGACTAGAGATTGGGAAAGAGGTTGCAGTCCAAGGCTACGTCATAGGCTTTGCCGAGCATCCCTACGTAAAAGCACGCTGCGGCGATTTCGCTATCGATGTCGTACCTCACTACGTTATCGAAAATACAAACCAATTGCTCTCTGCAGTCGACAGAACTCCTTTTCATCAGCGATACGTGAGTGAGCATCTCGGCGCACGACACGATGATGTCAGGCTGTTGAAACAATTTCTGAAGGGAGCGGGGATATACGGCGCAGAACTGCGCATCAAGGGATTTTCTGGGTACCTCTGTGAGCTACTCGTCATCAAGTACGGCTCCTTTATGGACGTATTATCAAATGCGCGAGATTGGAAAGTGGGAACGTGTATCAGCCTAACCGGCGAACACGATCGGAGTTTCTTCGGAAGCCCTCTTGCGGTTATCGACCCTGTAGATACAAAGCGAAATGTAGCTGCTGCGGTCTCCTTAGGTAGTTTCTCTACGTTCATTGATTCTGCAAGAAGCTTCCTGGAACGGCCGTGCACAAAGTGTTTTTTCCCCCCCGAGATCGTTCCCCTCGACGCTAGCGCCTTCCGTGCAATTGCAGAGAAACGAAAGACGACGCTATTCGGCGTGAAGTTTAACTTGCCAAACCTCGTTGATGACATAGCTTACCCGCAGCTAGAGCGAGCGCATAAAGGGATGTTGATTGCACTGCTGCGACATGGCTTTTCAGCGCTGCGAGGCGATATCTACTTCAATCGAGGCGAGGCTCTCCTTCTATTTGAAATGCTCATTTGGCAACTACCTTCAGTAGAGAGGCACGTAGGTCCGCCGGTGGATAAAAAGCGACACGCGAGCAAGTTCAAGAAGAAATACCTTAAAGACCCCTCGGTGCTTGCGGGACCGTTCATTGAAGATGGTCGCTACATCGTTGAGCTGCCTCGTAAATATCTCAGCCTCCCAGAATACATAACTGCAGAGTTTAGAAATATCAGAACGAGCAAAGCGATTGTGCAAGCTATGGAAAAGGGCTTTCAGATTGTTAAAGACGAAGAGCTCCTAGAAAGCGATGGAATGCGGCTCCTTTTAGCCTGCTATTTTAACAGAAAGCTCAACAATTGCGATTAGAATCACAGCTGCCAGTATTCTGATTGTATCGTGATCACTTTTTCGACCGGGTCGCGGACGTCCTTTAGTACGCCCTGATTAATTGGATCATCGTCGATTCTAGTCGGGAAATTGAACATCGATCCGCATATCGCGAGCACAGAATCTGCAAGCGCCTGGAGATTGTAACCGCCTTCTAAACAGGCAACAACTTTTCCTTGTGGGGTTACCGATTTTATCCGCTCGGTCAATCCTCTGAATCCATCAGAAGTGACAAGCATACCTCCGATTGGATCTGCATAGTGTATGTCCTGCCCGGCAGATATAATTGTAAGCTCAGGTTTAAACTGCCTAGCAATTGGAATGAGAAGCTGATCGTACGCGTAGAACAAGCTATCGTCGTTGACGCCGGGAGATAGCGGTAAGTTCACTGTGAAACCCTCTCCTTCCCCTGATCCGACCTCATCAAAATCGCCCGTTCCCGGATAAAAAGGCCGTCGGTGCGTCGAAGCATACAAGACATGTGAATCATCATAAAAAGACGCTTGCGTTCCGTTGCCGTGATGCACGTCCCAATCGACTACTAGGACCCGGTCGATGTCGTGACCAAGGAGTGCGTACTTTGCCGCGCAAGCAACATTGTTAAAGATGCAAAAACCCATAGCTTTGCCGCGAACTGCGTGATGGCCAGGCGGTCTAATGACCGCCAACGCGTTACTCGCGTCTGCTGTAACAGCGTCGACTGCGCAAATAGCACCCCCTACAGCCAGCAGCGCCACGTCATAGCTTTTGGATGAGCAGTACGTATCCAAATCGAGCCAGCCTCCGCCGGCTTTTGCAAGCTGCCTCACGCTGGCGATGTAGCTAGGATCGTGGTTAGCCCGCACGTGATCTGGGGTGGCTTTAATCGGTTTGACTATCGGAATACGTCGCGCGTGTTCATCTTCCTGTATGCGTCTTATGATCGCATCCATCCTACTTCTAGATTCAATATGGTCGCCCGTATCGTGGTCCTTGTAAGCAGAATCGTAGACGATCACGCCTGCCGTCATAAAAGTGAGATGACTGGCCAAGATTATTAACGTTCGCTTTAGGACTCTCGCAGAAGTCGACGAAGCGTTCAACTAGTCCGGAGTTAGGTTAATTTACTTGTAAACCGCATTTATTGATGGAAAAATGAGTTCTCTCAAAGTCGAAGACTACATGACACGCGAGGTAATTAACATTACGGCTACGGATACAGTTAAAGACGTAATAAGCCTCATAAAAAGCACAAGACACGATGGGTTCCCCGTAGTCAAAGACGAGAAGATAATTGGGTACGTATCAGCACTCGACGTCTTGCTATGCGACCCCTCAGTCAAAGTCGCCGATATTATGTCTGTAAATTTAGTCGTTGCGCGTTCTGATATGGACTTGTTTGACGCAGCACGTGTATTGTTTAGATCGGACAGCAAGAAACTACCCGTTATTGACGATAACGGCACGGTAATCGGTATCATATCAACTACAGATGTTATTCGATCGCAGATCGAACGCGCCACACCCGACAAAGTATGGAAGCTGATGCGAACGCTGCGAACGATCCACAAAGTCCAGGTTGCGGAGCACTTCGGCCAAGTGAGGGTCCTTGATTTGGTACCGACGCAGTCAAAGATATTCGCCGACGAACTCGAAGGTAGGAGATATGAACTTGAAAAAGGTCTTGCAGAACCTTTGATAGTCATTCAAAAGCGCCACAAAACCCTGCTGGTAGATGGACATCACCGGGCAGTCGCAGCTCAAGGCCTTAACCTTAAAGAGGTCGACGCCTATATCATTACGATGGAGCGAGACGTGCCTTTGGGCATGGAACGAACGGCTGAGAACATCGGCCTTAGATCATTGACTGACATTAAAATACTCGAGAGTGGTAGTCACCCGCTCATCGAAATTACGCGAAGAAGCGGCTCTCGAAATGTATGATCTTGCCGCGATTTACAGAGTTATTATTTTTCGCAACACATCTGCCCGCGTAATAACTCCTTTAGGAGAACCATTGGCCGTCACTATTAGACTGTCAACGTCGTGCTCCTGGAACAAACGCATGGCCTCGTAAACAGGTCTATCTTCTTCAACTGAGAACAAGCTTCGGCTCATAATATCCCCGGCTGAACCGAAGTTTCCAGCTGCGACGGCCTTTCCTAGGTCCTTCAGCGTGACCACCCCGACGAGTCGATCGCCCCGCTTCACTGGCGCCCCGCTAATATTAGTGTCAATCAAGATCTTGGCAACTTGTTGAAGAGGTGTGTTAACATCGATTGTGACCAAAGCGTTTGAGGTATAATCGCTGACCGGCGCTTTTGGAAGAGATATCATCTCAGAGACCAAAATAATGACCTTGTTTTCTGCGTCGTTTCTGCCGCAAACGGTGCCTTTTAGGGTGAGCTTATTCACGGGGGTTGGCCCGAGCTTAAGCGTGTCGCCTACATCGAACTCCCGAACGTTTCCAACTACCTTGATCGCCGCACTGCACACGTCTGGATGAGCAACCGTCATAAAATCGATTTCTTCTATCAAGACATCGCTCATCTCAGCGCCGTTCTTAACTAGAACGACGTGAGCCTCTTCCGCCATCGTGTCCAGTTCTAGTTCCCGATATGCCGCACTTGTTGCCTTATACCCACCTTTAGGCCCCGGAACACCTTCCACAAGTTGAAGTGCTTTCAGCGATTGCATTTGATTCCGTATCGTGCCTGGATTGCGATCAAGCATCTGAGCTATCTCTTCCCCCCTAATTGAGCGCGAATTTCGTCGATATAGATATACAAGAGCGCTTAAAATCTCCTTTTGAACGGAAGTTAGTTCCATAGCTTCAATTAATATGATTAATTATGAGATATAAGGTTTATTAGCTTGGGACGTTTAGGAATAAGAAATGTTCAACATTCCGACCGTTCCAACTTCACAAGAGTTGTTGGATAAAGCATTCAGAAAAAGTGTCCGTGCGAGAGCAGGAAAATCGCCCGGGCGAACTGCAGAGAAGGCAATGATACTGACCGCGTCAAATATCCTCGCGGACAATCTTCGAGCTGTTGTAAGGCGATTTCCGAACCTTGACGAGATCGACCCATTCTATGCAGAGACAATCGATATAGTTGTCGGACTGGACCAACTCAAGATGTCACTTGCTTCTGTCAGTTGGGCAGCGACAAAAATCCATCAGCTATCGAGGGCTGCGATCGCTAAAATGCCTAGAGTGCCTGACGCAAAAGCGGTCCGGAAGCAGATGTTTGGACGAGCAGCGTCTATTATGAGAGAGATACGGTCGGATCTCGATTTCCTAAATCACGCTCGAAACACAATCAACGCATTTCCTAGCTTGGGAGACGAACCGACTATACTGGTCGCTGGATACCCTAATGTGGGCAAATCGAGTTTTGTCGCATTTGTAACCAGCGCCACGCCCGAGATTGCACTCTACCCTTTTACAACGAAGGGGATTGTTGTAGGGCACATAACGTACCGTGACGAGCGTTATCAAATTGTCGATTTGCCTGGGCTGCTTGATCGCCCCCTCTTCAAGAGAAACCCCATTGAACTTCAGGCCATTTTGGCTCTCAAGCACCTTGGAGACGTCATATTGTTTATTGTTGACCCGTCAGACACGTCTGGGTATGCAGTAGCAGATCAACTTAATCTTTTGAACGAATTAAGATCACATGTTGATCTCCCCTTCATAGTTGCGGCAAACAAGACCGACCTCGGAACGACAGAACCAGTAGAAGAGTCGTTTAGGATCTCAACAAAATCCGGTGAAGGAATCGCACAGGTCCTTAAGGCCACAATTGATCTCGCTATTCACGTACACCGGGCCTCCAAAACGTTCGAGGGTGACAAAGCTAACTGAGGTTTAGAATGGATTGATTCCTACAACGTAGCTAGCGATCAGAAAGCCGACGATCGCACCTGAATTCAAGAAGGGCAAGCCTGCTTGAGGTTTTCCTTTGAGTACTAACCACATAAGGGCCGCATAGCCCACGATTGTACCAACTGCTGCGCCAAAAGCAGGCACATTTACAAACCCAATTGCTGGCGCACTCAAGAAAGAGTTTGCAGATACCACCAAAACAGTTGGAATAACGGCATCGCCAAGCCCCATAAAGAAAGCTTCGCGTTTCTCAAACTTTTCTTCGCCTGTCACTTGCGAAGCTTCCCGTGCCCATTTGACGTGAGAATACCCCCTGTTTCGGGGGAGCACGAACAATACTGGCAACTTGAGGTCGATAACGCCCTCTGCGAGGCTAATCATATGCTTAGTCTGGTATACTGATACGAAGTCGTAGACGCCGAGCGCAATCAATAGCACTAATGCAGGCACAACGGCAAGAGAGATGCCAAATATTGCGGCTGCGCCAGCACCAATCAAGATCCCGACAACGTCTATCACCCACCATTCTGGATAATAAAACAGAAAAAAAGCAGTCACTGCTGTCGCCGCTATCGCTATGAGCCACCCTGTTTCTGCTAGACTGACTAAGACAGACGAGTAGACAAAGTAAAGGGTTGAAATGATAACAAGGCCCATAATGAGCTGTATCATCCAACGTTTCCCCAACTTGATGATAAGGAGCAAAAAGGCAGTAAAAGCCAAAACAAGCAGAATATAGTATAGCGGATTAAATACAGATTCCGGGTTGCTGAATGCTTTAATGTCCGATGCTTGAAACGGGTGAGCCAATAGAAGCGCGACCGACTGTATGGCAATAATAAATAGCGCCATCGCAAATGGCGAAACACGCTTTAGTATCTCATTCACTTAGATATCCCACCCTCCAACCGAAAACCATAAGCACAAGACTAAAAGCAGCTAAATTAGAGCCCCATTACTACCTTGGCCGTATGCGCGCTTCTGGTATATAGAGTTGCGGCCACATACACGCCTTGCCATTTTTTAAGAGATCCCAACTGCAAGATCCCTAGAAAGGCGGCTAGAAGCCGAACAAACGTTACTTAAAGAAGGTGGCGGGTCAGTGCCATGCACGGTCTCGCCACCTCCTCAGAGCTCACAAGGTATTATCTGTGCATAGATTTAATTCAGCTGCTCACATACCCCCAACGGTGCAGAGTTGATAGCATGGGAGTTCCAATCGGAGATCTGCTTCCGCGGACCAAGATAAAACTAGAACAAATCGACAGCGTCGCCATTGACGCTTTCAATGCTTTATATCAGTTCTTGAGCATCATCCGCCAACGGGACGGAACGCCGTTGATGGATAACGCAGGGAGAATTACCTCTCACCTCTCGGGGCTGTTTTATCGAACCGCGCATATCATAGAAGCAGGAGTGAAGCCCGTCTACGTTTTTGATGGCGAACCACCAGAATTGAAGAAGGACACCGTGATCAAGCGCAAAGAAACGCGAGAGCGTGCTACGCGAGAGTGGTTACATGCACGGGCAGAGGGGAGGGTTGACGCTTTTAAATACGCCCAAGCGTCAGCTCGACTTGACGAGCAGATTCTCGAAAGCTCGAAGACTATGTTGAGTTACTTAGGAATCCCTGTGGTCAATGCGTCAAGTGAGGGGGAAGCACAGGCGGCGTATATGACAAGCAAAGGAGATGTGTCGTTTACAGCATCTCAAGATGCTGACGCGCTGCTCTTTGGAGCGCCCCGACTAGTGAGAAACTTGACTATAACGGGGCGGCGCAAACTCCCCGGTAAAAACGTGTACGTGAGCATAAGCCCTGAATTATTCGAGCTTGACGACATTCTCTCCTCTTTAGAGATTAATCGCGAGCAGCTAATCGAGATAAGCATCCTGGTTGGAACTGATTACAACAGAGGGGTGAAAGGGATAGGACCAAAAAAAGCCTTGAGGATGATTAAGAGCTTTGGCATTCAACGAGTGCTGGATAATCTCGGAAAGAACATTGACTACGAGCGCATTAAGCAATTCTTCCTCGACCCTGATGTTACGCACGAGTATGATCTAAAGTGGGCGCCAGTAAAAGAAGAAGAGCTAATTGGTTTCCTGTGTGACAAGCACGATTTCTCGAGAGAGAGGGTTGAAAACACTTTGCAGAGGATCACTGCTGTTCAAAACGAAGCAGATCAGAGGTCACTAGCCCAGTGGCTGTAAAGCAAGTCTGTAACCCTAGAGGCGGAAGCGATTTGCAGCTTGATCGTGGTACACTTCCGGGAACCCATATTTTCCAACGAGCAAAACAAAGGCGACGGAGCCGTATGCTTCTTTAGCTATCTCGCTGCTTTTGCGAACCAAGTACAGT
>JBAXDW010000054.1:0-8662 GCA_037140755.1 Methanobacteriota archaeon | reverse complement strand
AAAGCCCGGCTGCGAAGCTCGTCCATTCGGGCACAAGCGCGAAAACACCTCGCCCGCTGTGGCGAGTTTGACCGTGCGTTTTCCGTCAGCAGCGTGCCCGTCATCGTAAGTTGGATAGACGATGCGCTTCTTAGTGAGGGCGGTTGCTTCATCGTTCCTTTCGACAAGCTTGAGGATTTTGTTGTCCACCTCGAGCGCTACGTTGATTCGATTGACGAGCTTGACGCCCGCGATTCCATGATCGATAATATCAACGAAAACGGCATCTTTTAATCGATGCCATTCATAAAGGAAATATTATAAGCTTCGTCAATGCACCTCTATCATGAAGCTGACATGCCGAGGTTGAATTCTCGAGCGACGAATCGAAGAAATTGAGGCACATCAATGAAAGCGTGTATCATGTGCGGCGGCGCTGGGACGAGGCTCAGACCGTTGACCTTCGAACGGCCGAAGCCGAGCATCCCGCTTCTGAACAAACCGTCAGTCGGCCACCTCGTCGAACATCTATCAGCAAACGGCTTCAACGATCTAGTCATCACCCTCGGGTACCTGGGACGAAACATCGAGGAGTACCTTGGAGATGGCTTGAAGTTTGGGGTGGAGATACAGTACATTCACGAGAGAAAGAAGTTGGGCACAGCCGGGAGCGTCAAGAACGCTGAGAACGCTCTTGCCGGCGGACCGTTCCTCGTCGTCGGGGGAGATCACGTGATGGACTTTAACCTTAGCGAGTTTTATCAGTTCCACCGAAAGAATGACAGCATGCTCTCGGTCGGGGTCATGTCCATCGATGATCCACGCGAATACGGTATCCTTGACATTGACGTCAATAATCGCGTGCATCGCTTTAGAGAGAAGCCAAGTTCGGGGCAGATATTTAGCAACCTGGCAAGCACGGGCATCTACATGTGCGATCCTGAAGTCTTCAGCCACATTCCAAAAGAGCGATTCGACTTCGCAAAGGACCTTTTCCCGAGGCTGCTGAGCTCAAGTGAGCACATGTCAGCGTGGATGGCGCGCGGCCATTGGAACGACATCGGAAACGCGACCGCGTATCGGCAAGCGTCGAGGTGGCTGCTTGATAACCTGCGCGGAACAGAAATCGTCGGGCACTTCCAGATTGAAGATGCGCGCCTGAACGGCCCCGCATCAATCGGAACTGACGTGTCTATCGGGTCAAACTCAGCTATCGTCGGTCCGGTTGTGATTGGCTCAAACACCGTCGTCGGCGACAATGTGCTAATCAGCCCCTACACGACCATCGGCTCCGACTGCAACATCGCCGATGACACGTCCGTGCTTTCCGGTATCGTGTATGACGATGTCAAGATCGGTACACATACGGCCGTTTCGGGTTCCGTTGTCGATAACGGAACGAGAATAGGGGATCATTGCGTTCTCGAAAACAATACTGTCATCGGCCCGCGAGTCGTCGTGAACGATTTCGTTACCGTGCACTCGGGCGTCTCTATCTGGCCTGAGGTTGTCATCGACAGCGGCGAGGTGTATAAGGACGTGCTTAATACCGCGTACGACACGCACAAAGGCGGGTCGTAACGGACAAGGAAATTGTTCTTTTGAGGAGCTTGAAATAAAGGTGGGATGGTAAATGCTTGATATTCAAAACTTGCACGTAGAGGTCGACGGTAAGCCTATCCTCAAGGGGTTAGACCTTAACGTTAACGAAGGGGAGACGCACGCCCTTTTTGGCCAAAATGGCTCAGGAAAAACCACCCTCGTTCTGACAATCATGGGGTTTCCCCGGTACCGTGTCACGGACGGGCGCATCCTGTTCAAAAAGGAAGACATCACAGAGCTGCCCATAAACGAGCGGGCGCGTCTGGGTATCGGGATCTCATTTCAACACCCGCCGGCTATTCATGGTGTGAAGCTTAAGGATTTAGTCAACACAGCCGCACAACATGGTAAACGGACTTTCAAGACCGAGGAAGTCGCTGAAACTATCAATATCCCGCCAGATTTTCTCACTCGGGATGTCAATTTTGGATTCTCAGGTGGAGAGGTGAAGCGCACCGAGCTGTTGCAGCTCCTCGCGCAAAACCCCGACCTCGTATTGCTTGACGAGCCAGATTCCGGGGTCGATCTCGAGAATATCGAGCTCGTTGGAGAGACGATCAACAAGCTGCTCGACAGAGACAAGCGCATGCGCAAGCGACGTAAAGCAGGACTCATCATTACACACGCCGGAGGCATTTTGAAGATCGTAAAGACTGACAGGGCGCACGTTCTCGTTGACGGTAAGATCGCGTGTTCCGGCAACCCGGATGAACTCCTCAGTGATATCTGCGAGCTTGGTTATGAGGAATGTGTAAAATGTCAAATGTAGATGGGTTAACCGAACGCGCCGAAAAGGCCCGTGGGAAGAAGGCGGCGTACGGGCCCGACATACCACTTGAGAGGTATACGTCGAACGCCCCGGCCCACAAGAAAGTCCTGACGCTTAAGACGCTGCCCTCCAACTACCAGAGCCAGTCGCTTGGCGTTGGAATAGATGCAAAGGAGGATGAGCGATCGGGCTCATATTTCCAGCTCGATACAAGCGTCGTCTACTCGAAGACCTCGGCACAGGACGTCGAAGTGCTCAGTGTGACCGAAGCGCTCGAGAAGTATGACTGGCTCAAGGACTATTGGTGGAAAACTGTCGCAGTTGACGCTGACAAGTACACCGCCCAAGCCGCTCTTAATTTCAGCAACGGCTACTTCATACGGGCAAAGGCGGGCACGAAGACTATCCTGCCAATTCAGGCGTGCATGTTCCTGGCCCAAGATAGCCTGTCACAAAACGTGCACAACATCATCATTGCTGAGGAGGGCTCGGAAATGCATATAATATCAGGCTGCAGAACCGCAGACGAGCTCTCCCACGGAATTCACGTCGGAGTTTCTGAGTTCTTCATCAAGGAGGGCGCGACTTGCTCCTTTTCAATGATTCACAACTGGGGCCCGGAAGTTGCTGTTCGCCCGCGGAGCGGTGTCATCATTGAGAAGGATGCCACGTTTATCAACAATTACGTCTGTTTGAAGCCCGTTCAGAGCTTACAAATGTACCCGACGATCCGTTGCGTAGGTGAGAACGCCACCGCGTTATCGTACTCTCTGCTGTACGCAACGGAGGGCTCACATATGGACGTAGGAGCGCGAGTAATCTTGGAAGCTGAGCAATGCAAGGCAGACGTGATAGCGCGGACGATCACAAACGGCGGCGAGATCATCTCGCGCGGAAACCTTACCGCGCTCCACCGTGACGTCAAGGGACATCTCGAATGCCGCGGACTTATGCTGGGTGACCACGGTAGGATTTTTGCCGTCCCTGAACTCGATGGAACCGTTCCGGATGTCGATATGTCCCACGAAGCCGCAGTGGGGAAAATCGCAGAAGAGGAGATTACCTACCTCATGACGCGAGGGCTCAGCGAAGATGAAGCCACTTCCGCTATTGTGCGTGGCTTCCTGGACGTGGAAATCAAAGGAGTGCCGCCTGCTTTACAAGAAGAGATGCGGCGTGCTGTCCACACCACTGAGGGTATTGGCCTGTAGAATCACCGCACAAAAAGCGCCAAAAAAAGCAATCACGTTGTCAGGAGCGTGCGAAGCCACCTGTTACTTAAAAGTAAGATAATATAGCATTCGTCGGTCGATCCGCTTTAACCAGCGCGCTTGATAGATAGACACGTACAGTGTATTTTCTCCTATGCGTATCGCGACATCGGTCTCTTTAGGGGGGCTAATGGAAGTAGGCAAAATAAGAGCACCTGAACACGTTGTCGTCACTCTAAAATCTTTCCGCTGCTCCTTGATATAAGCGGCGACCTCCTCTTCAACTTCAATCTCTTCTAGACTCATCGCTAATGCAATCTAGGATGTAGATCTGAGTATGAATATATATCCATCGACACTTCCCCGGTTCTGCTTGAGGAGTTTTGACGCCTCGTTTTTTTTTTCCTGGGTTAGAGCTTGGCGCAATTTGCTTAACTTAATAAACCTCTTCTGACTCACTGTGAATGATGAGCGGCAAATACGTGACGAGCTGCTTGGCGTGCACCATTAGGAACGACCTCGTGTTAATGGTGGAGCAAGCGGGTGGCTATTGGGCCGGCCGATGGATACTACCTGGAGGCAAATTGGAGCTGGGCGAATCCTTGGAGGACTGCGCTGCTCGTGAGTGTTACGAGGAGACAAACGTGAAAGTCGCCATTTCTCGTCAGGTAAAAGCGTACGTATCGTATGACCCTAACACAGAGTGGGACAAGCAAGTCCTGCTCATTTGCTACGAAGCGGAGTACGTAAGCGGTTTTCCAACCGTTGGACAAGGCGTGACTGGTGCCAAATGGGTCGAACTCGATAGAGTAAAGGAGATGAACTGGCGCAATCGAGAGGTCCCTGACATCATCATTCGCATGATAACTGATACGTTAGAGTCCAGAAATAAAGCATGAAGCGTTCGGCACGACCGCAGAAGGGCTAACAATAACTCTGACTTGGGCCGGCGAATTTCTCAACCAACCGCTGCTATCCTCTCCCTTGGAGCGACGTTTAGCTCGGTTATTCATTTAACAGCAGAACGCTGTCGAAGTGAGCTCTGATTAAGCTCGACGCAATGGCTTTCGACAAGGCGAGGGATCGGCCTGAAGGTGCTTACTACTTCTTTATTGCCTTGATAAATTCGTCGATTGGTATTGCAGGCATGCTCATTATCTCGATCGTGCCGCGAGACCCTAGCTCAACTGAGGCTTTTACAATGGTTTCGTTATCAGGCGCTTCAACTATATTCACAAAGTCGTATAGCCCCACGACGGCGTGCTGAGATATGACTTTCACTTGCAGCGCTTCCAGCATCTCTCGATCGACTTCCTGAATACGATTTGGTCGCTCCCTTACCGTCTTCCTGCCTTCAGCAGTGAGCTTGGACAAAAGAATGTACGTTGGCATCGAACCACCTCCCCATCCAAATTCGTATGAAAGAACTTCCGTCTTTCCCTAAAATAGTATGATACGCTTGAGTTTTGTGAGCCGATCCACGGGCTCCGGCTCTAGCACAACGTCCTAGATGGAACGCCAAATACAAGTTTGGAAGATCAGCAGCGCTTAACTCAAACTGCAGCCCGTCACAGTTCGACGAGCTCGTAAGAGCTTGTTCCGAGCCCGATCTCCTCCCCATATTTGAGCTGTATCGATCCTTCCGTCTCTCCCCAAACGCCTTTGAACTTGTCCTCGCCGGGTTCCAGATTGTGAACAAGGCGAGTGCCTGGTATGCCGCGTTGCTGGTTCACCAAATCCACGCTCGCTGCATCGATGGCGACAGGATCCATAGACGCCAGAATCCCAACGTCGGGCACTATTGGTGCGTCACTCCAGGGGACACAGTCACAATCAGGCGTGATCTGCAAAAGGAAATTGAGGTACCCCACGCCGCGCTTGCCCACTGTCGCGCCAAAAGCGTGTTCGGTCAGCATCTCCATAAACCGTTGAAGATCGTTTTTCCAGTCGAATCCAATGGACGAGGTCATGCACACCGTCATGCACTCGCCGCAACCGACGCAAAGGTCACGATTTATGCGTGACGCGCCGCCTTCTATCGTGATTGCAGAGTGGGGGCATACTTCGACGCACACCCCACACGCCGAGCACCCGTCCACATCGACGATCGGACTTATGCCTTTGTGTTGCTCCATCTTCCCGGCGCTCGGAGCGCATCCCATCGCCAGATTCTTTATCGCGCCCCCGAAACCGGCCATTGCATGCGCCTTGAAGTGAGACATAACGATCATACTCTCGGCTGAGACGATGTCGCCTGCAATTTTGACGGTGTCGAAATGTCTCTTGTTGATTTGCACATCCCTGTAGTGGTCGCTCACTAGACCATCCGAGATGATGAGAGGCGCCCCTAAGACCGAGTAATCAAACCCATGCTCAAGAGCGGTTGCTAGGTGGTCAACCGCGTTGTGCCGACTTCCTGAATAGAGGGTATTCGTGTCGGTGACGAACGGCTTGCCACCGCTCGCTTTTACCTGCTCGACGACTTGCCGAACGTACTCTGGACGAAGATGCGCGTCGTTCCCCCGTTCGCCGACGTGGAGCTTTATTGCTGTAAGGTCGTCAGCTTCGATCAGCGTGCCAAATCGCGCCGCTTCAAAGAGCTGACTCACTCGACTGGCTGCACTTTCATCGTGGCTTGCCGCCCTCAGGCGCGCAAAATATACCGTGCTTGCCATTTTTCTCACCTGTTGCTTACGCAATACCTCGATCTAACGTCCCGCAGCGATGTGCAGCGTTGCTATGTTCTTCTTGTTTCATCGCCGCGTTCTGGATATGAAAACGAATCGACTGCGCACCGTTTGAAACATCGCCGCTATTTAGCGCTAATCTCTCAAAAGAGCGGCCCAGTCACCTACCCTGTCCAGCTTCTTCTTAAGTGGGAGCGGATTATGGATGGCCGTTGCCCATATTACGTGTACTTCATCAAGCGATTCGCCAACCTCTTTGCTAAGCGGCTCTGCCTCCCTTCCAAAAACAACGGCAACAGGGGTACAGCGTGACAGCGCTGCGATCGTCGCAAGATATTGCACGCCCGAGTCCTTGTGGATAAAGCCAAACGTGAGGTCGACATCGAATGTCCCCTCGGCGATTTGGTCGATGCACTTGTCAATGTTCATGTACGTTTCGATGTACGCTTTCTTTGGATCAGCGACTTTCATCAAGTTAACCGCGCTCGGTGTTCCCGCACATATCACCTCAAATCCCTGCGCTTTTAAAGCGTTCCCGATGTACAGCGCAAGGCCTGTTTGAACGGGAACCTCGGGACACCCCAGTAGGAATAACGCCTTCATCACTATCAATACAAGAATGTCGACCTATTGTATTACTCTTTTGCAGCTTAAAAAGGAGTAAACGAGACGGTTGAAAAGAACATAGAGGTGTTAACATGCAACAGTCGAAGTGGATGGAAGGATCCCCGGAGCCTCAATAGGGCTAGCCATATGTGGCATTTGCCAAAGAATCGTAATAGGCGCTCATGGCAGTTGCGAGTGCGTCTGCCATTTTGGCCACGGGGCGCAATCGTGCACATCACTCAGCGGCGCCGTAGGTGCAAAAAAATACGCCGCTCAACTTGCATTCGGCCCACACTGGACAAGAGGGACAAACACACCCTCTTTTTTCAAGGATCTTCTCGCTTCTACCTCGTGCGCAGAACAGTCCGCCCGTAAGACCGCTTCGATTGTACGTCGGACATCGTTCTGTATAGCACAGGCAATCCGCGTAGTTCTCATTCGTATTTTCTACTCGTGCACGGCTACTTTTCAACATGGACCTCTATCGCTCCTTGTATCCTTCATCAACCTTAAGCATTTCACAATCCTCATTGAGCTTCCCCAATGGATGCTCGGCTTTACGACTCGAAGGTCATTCAATTCAACACGCCTCGAACCCTCGCCTAAGAAGAAGAATTATTTAAATAGGCAATGTCAAAATGCGACCAACCATCTAATTAATCAAGCGAGAAGCGAGCGAAGAGATACCATGTCCGACCCAGTTATTCACATCGGAGTTGCCCTGGTGGCTTTATTGCTCTATTTTGACGACCGCCACCGGGTATGGGCTCTTCTCTTGTTGCCTTTCGCCGTGCTTCCCGACCTCGATCATTTCGTACCGTTTTACGCACCTCGCATCTACTTCCACAACGTGTTTATGCTCGTGCCCCCCCTCGTCGTCGCGCTCTGCGGACTAGCGACGAAGAGAACGCTCGTACGCGACGTAGGGCTGATGGCAAGCTTCTGCCTGTTTGTACCCCTCGTGCTTGATTTCATTACCGGCGGGGAGGCACTGTTCTATCCACTGAAAAGGACAGAGTACGCCTTCGTGAGCAGTCCAACCCTATCACGAGAGGCCGTCGCGCTACTCCCCAAGTCGCTGTTACCGTATGTCTCTTACGAGGTGTTGGGCGTTGTTCTGATTCTCTTTGCCTTGGCTGGAATTCTTATCTTCAAGAAGCTGGTTCAGTTGAACACAGATGTTCGTGAACGCGCAGAACAGATTGAATCATGATCTTCTGCGTCGCCTCGTCGTCATTGCAAGAGTCTACCTGATCGCGCGCGTGGTGCAGTGGAGCTGAGCGGCGTGCGAGAGGTAGCTTAGACGCGTACAGTCGATCTCGGCTGCTCTCTTTGCCCGCTTGTTCGCGAAAATAACGTCGCCGACGTGCTTTCGCGTCTCTTCGAGCAGTTACTCGATTCGCTTTGTCCGAGCGTCGCCGAGGTAAGCGTAGTCCGAAAAAATGGCGCCAGCGAGCAATGCAACCCTAAGCTGCAGCCAACGAGGAAATATTTAAACCGGCACTGCCAAACTAATATCTACGTCCTAGCGAAACCACTGCGAAAAGCAGCGTCAGAAGAGACAATGCCGGATCCGTTTACTCACCTCATCGTCGCCGTTTCGCTACTATGGCTGTTTTGGGACAAGAAGTACCGAAACTACGTTCTTCTGCTGTTTCCCCTAGCTGTGCTCCCGGATTTAGATCATTTCCTGCCGCCCTACCACCGTTTGCTTTTGCATAACGTCTTCATCCTCGTGCCCGTTATCGGCCTTGAGTTGTACGCGCGCTTTCGGGCAAAGAATGACGTTTTGTATAACGTGGCACTGA
>JBAXDW010000053.1:0-9368 GCA_037140755.1 Methanobacteriota archaeon | reverse complement strand
CACCTTCGTATCTCGGCTCGCGTGGTCAGCAGGCACCTTAGCATCGGCAGGGCATCTCTTGTGATGCTGACCTTGCTGTTTGATTTGTCGCTCCACGTTATGGGCACCTCGACGATGGTGAACCCTTGCTGGTGCGCCTTCGCGATAATTTCAGCGTCAAACGCAAATCCGTCGCAGGCGACGCTAAGTGCGGTCCACACCCCTCTGCGAAACGCCTTGCATCCGCACTGAAAGTCCCGTATGTCGGTGTCGAGCAGGACGCGTGCGAGGAGGCGGTAGATTGACGCCGAGACTCGCCTCGAAAGCGGTTGCGGGCGGAGAATGATGGAGGCGGGGAGGTCTCTCGATCCGACGGCAAGATCGGCTCCGTCGTTTATCGCGGCTGCGACTCGCATGAAGTCTCTCGGATGGATCGATCCGTCTCCATCGATGAAGCCGAGCACGTCTCCCTTCGCCAAAGCAAGTCCCCGCTTTACCGCGGCACCCTTGCCGGTCAAAGAGCGGCTGCTCGTGAGCACCACGTTGTCGTTGCGCAAAGCAAAGTCCTGTACAATATTCGGCGTCTCGTCCGTCGATGCGTCTTCGGCGACGATGATTTCCACGCCTGCGAACGCGCTGAATGCTTCGAGAAGCCCAGCTATTTCATCCGCTTCATTATGTGCTGGAATAACAATGGAAATCATTCTCTTTTCCTAACACGCACGTTCGGGCATAAAGATTGTTCTACGCGGGGTGGGTGGTCGTTGATGTGACGTCGATCAGCGCCTCGATATCGAGCGTGCACGAAAAAGAGGCTGATTTTAGGGTGCAACAAGCATAAATAATAGCTCTCGTAATACGATCACTGTTTACTCGCTGTAGAGCGACTGCTTTGGAGGCACGCGTGGTAAAAAGCTTAGAGGAGATTAACGAACGCATTCGCGCCGGAAGCGTTCACGTCGTAACGGCTGACGAAATGACGCACATCGTCGGCGAGCTGGGGCCAGAAAGCGCAGCAAAAGAAGTCGACGTCGTCACAACCGGTACGTTTGGCGCGATGTGCTCCTCCGGCGTGTTCATGAACTTCGGCCACTCAGATCCGCCGATCAAGATGAGCAAGGTGTGGCTCAACGACGTCGAAGCGTATGCGGGCGTCGCCGCGGTTGACGCGTTCATCGGGGCGACCCAGCTCTCAGAGACGCGCGGTCTTGAGTATGGGGGGGCGCACGTCATTGAAGACCTCGTCGCGCGCAGGGAGGTCCATTTGAAAGCCGTTGGCTACGCCTCCGATTGCTATCCGCGCCGAAGCGTGGAGACGGCGATCACCATAGGGGACCTTAACGAGGCGACCATGCTGAATCCGCGCAACGCATATCAGCGGTACAACGTCGCGACCAACTCCACCGACAAAGTGTTGTACACGTACATGGGAACGTTGCTGCCGCGGCACGGAAACGCGACCTATTCCGGTTCTGGCACGCTCTCGCCTATTTACAACGATCCTGAATATGAGACCATCGGCGTCGGCACGAAGATCTTCCTCTGCGGCGCGGAGGGGTACGTCGTGGGCAACGGAACGAAGCACGACCAGGCGAATAGCTTCGGCACGCTCATGGTGTGTGGCGACCTCAAGGCGATGAGCACCGACTACCTTAGAGCAGCGATTCTCCACAAATATGGCACGTCACTCTACGTGGGCATCGGTGTGCCGATTCCCGTACTCAATGAAGGGATTGCGCGTAAAACGGCCATGAGCGATGCTGACATCCTTACGACGGTCCTCGATTACGGCGTAGGTCGCCGCGAGCGGCCGAAGCTAAAGACAGTCAGCTATGAGGAGTTAAAATCCGGAACAATTGATCTTAATGGCAAGGAAGTGCGCACGTCATCCATGTCGAGCTTCTTCAAGGCAAGAGAAATCGCCACTGAACTCGCCGAGAGGATCAGAAAGGGCACGTTTGAGCTCGCGCTGCCAACCGCGCGGCTTCCACAACGCGCGACACAGAGGCCAATGAAACAACTCTCAGAGGCGCCGCTCGTGCGAGAAGTCATGCTCCCAAGCATCACCGTGCGTGAGGCGATTAGCGTACAAGACGCTGCAAAGATCATCATCGGAAAGCAGGTGAATCATCTCCCGGTGGTCTCAGCTGACAATAAGCTCATCGGCATCGTCACGGCGTACGATATCTCGAAGGCAGTTGCTCTTAACAAGGGCGATAGCCTAAAAGGGATCATGACGAAGCGCGTCATTACAGCGACGCCTGACGAGCCGATTGACCTTGCCGCACGGCGTCTCGAGCGGCACAACATCTCGGCACTTCCCGTTGTTGACCATGCCAACACCGTCGTCGGCATCATAACGAGCGAGGATCTGAGCAAGCTCCTCGCGTGTAGGTGAACCGACTAAGAGGACATCCGTGAAGATCATATTGAAATTTCCACAAAAGACTATGAGTGAGCCGCTGCTGGCAGATGTTGTGCTCGAAACGGGAGTTCGAATCAACATCGATCGGGCGTTTGTGGACGCTTCCGTCGGAGAAATCGTGATCGACGTGCCCGACGAACGCGTCGAGGAGGTCGCTGCGGCATTCAGGAGGCGCGGGACGGAGGTGCGTGAAATGGACACGCCGATCTTATTCGACGAAGCCGAGTGTGTGCAGTGCGGCGCCTGCGTATCTGTGTGTCCTGTTGAGGTTTTTAGATATAACGAGGATAGGACGATCTCCATCGACCTTGCGCGGTGTGTGCTCTGTAAGACCTGCATGGCGATGTGCCCTCACGGTGCACTCAAGACTGCTGAGGAATGAAGGAGAAGTTCCAGCTTAAGCAGACGGTCGTCACGATTATTGCCGACGCGCCCGAGCACATCGAGAGCGCGAAACAGGCGATTCGCGCGCACCGACACGCCTTGGAGCATTTCATCGCACTGAATCCTTTCTTCCGTTTCGCGCTTGAACCCCTTGAAGATTATGTCGGAGAGCCTCCGGACATCGTTCGCCGGATGTTCGTTGCATCTGCAGCGGCGAACGTCGGTCCGATGGCTGCGGTTGCGGGCGTCATCGCTGATCTTGCCGTTGAGGCAATGGTTAGCGCAGGCGCTTTTTACGCTATCGTCGACAATGGGGGCGATATCGCGCTTGCGAGCGACCGCGACGTAACCGTCGGCATATATGGCGGCGCTTCCTTCAAAGACGTGGGTTTCAAGATTGAACCGACCCGATTTCTCGGTATCTGCACGTCCTCTGCGACGGTTGGCCCGTCTATCAGCTTCGGCACGGCAGATGTCGCGTGCGTGGTCGCCGAAACGGCGTGTTTAGCGGACGCGGCCGCGTCGGCGCTTGGGAACTTAAGCGCTGACCCTCAAACGGCCTTTGGCGCGATAAAGGGCATAAGCGGCGTTTTTGGTGCTCTTTTGATTGTCGAGGACAAGCTTGTCACGTGGGGCATGCTTCCCCCACTCGTCCATGTCTCCCTTGACGCGGCATGCATCACGCACGCGTGAGGCTCTGAAAACGCGTATTGTGAGTAGCACCTTCTTGGTAGCTTGAAGTCGCTTGAGCCGGCATCGTTTGGTTGGCTGCAGGGTACCAGGGTGATTTTGCCACAACTAAGGGTGGTCGCGGTACCATTCTATCGTCTTTGTCAAACCATCGTTTAGGTTGACGTGCGGCTCCCATCCAAGCGCTTTGATGCGCGCGATATCTGCCCACATCCTTTCGATTTCAACGCCCGTCGACCTGCGCTGCGCGCGCTCTGATGCAGCAGTTAGGCGTTTACCGAGGATCTCCGCAACGCGCGTGACAAGAGTCTCTATGCTGACCTCGGCTCCCGATGCGACGTTGTAAATTCCATCGCCGGCGCTAGCGAGTAGTAGCAGAGCTTCAATAACATCGTCGACGAAGGTAAAATCCCGCGTAGGCGTAAGGTTGCCCATCGTCAGCGTGTCTTGGGTGAGCGCTTGTTTGACGATTGAAGGTACAACGAAGTCGGGATTTTGGCGAGGTCCATAGGTGTTAAAGAGCCGCGAAATAGCAATCGGTATGCCATATGCGCTGCTGTACGCGGATACGAAAGTCTCTGCCGCTAGCTTGCTCGCCGCATAGGGTTCTCGAGCGTGAAGGGGGTGCTCTTCGTCGATGGGGACGTAGCGGGGCGTTCCATACACGTGTGCAGTGCTGACAAACACGAACCTCTCTACAGACGACGAGCGCCTGATCGCCTCTAGGACTGTTACAGTCCCTGCTGTGTTCGTCTCGAACGTTTGGCGTGGATCCTCGAGGGCGCGCCCAACATGTGATACGGCGGCCAAATGGAACACGGTCGACGCGGCGCTAATTGAAAATGGGTGGCGCAGGTCGCTTTGCACGACGCTGAGACGGCCCCATTTTTTAGTAATGCGGTCGGGGTTTCCCCGGACAAGGACACTTATAGCGGCCCCGTCACGCGTTAAACGGTCAACCAAGTGAGAACCAAGGAATCCCGTAGCACCTGTTATGAAGACCTTGTCTAGTTTGCTCATCTCAAACCGTCCATTGCGTCGTTAGAGCGCGGAATTCCTGCGTCATTCCACTCGGGCTCCCTTAGCGGAGTTTGCACCCGATCCCTTCGAGCAGCTCCGTAACGTCGTGTTGCATCTGTTCGACATCGCCATCGATATAGGTCGAGACGCGAAACGTGTAACTCTGGCGGGGGGCGTACTGATCAACCACATCTACTGCAGTCACATCAGCGATGGATGAAAGCACGCGGGCGACGATCTTGGGGTCTGCTCCGGGAGGAAATACCGCGGAAAAATCCCGATACCGCTGTCCTCGCGCAAGCCGGTGTTGCGTGACCTCTTCTTCAGACATCAATTGCACGTTTTCGGTCTTTAAGATAACGTCCTTAGATCGTTCTTCGATCGTGATTTCGCGCTGCGAAGCGCTTTTTATCACACCGACGTGAACCGCTCCGGTGTAAACGTTTCGCAGTCCGCGCGTGCTTCCGATGGATCGTTTGAAGTCTTCCAGCTCCTTGATATTGGCCATGATAAGCTTATCCGAACGCTTCAAGGCAGGCTCAGCATCGCCAAAGTGCTTAGCGGCCCGCTTCATCGTTGCGACGAACGCATCGCTATCCTTCTCGTTGACGATATCGACGAGCGCAGCGCACTGCGTTAGAAAGGCCTCGTGGACGGTTCGATCTGCGTTCATCTGGATTGATGCGTATAGCGCGGGGTTCTGCCCCAGAATTCGCCCGACGAAATCTATAAGGATCTCATAAACCGGGCTCATGAAGCGGCGTGAGCGCTTGATATCAAAGTTGAGCGCTTCGAGCGTAACGCCCGTAGCGATATATCCAAAGTGGGTCAATCCTTGAATCACTGACATGATGTGGTCGTGCTCTTCTGCAGAGAGCTCTTCCACGTGAGCGCCGGCATTCTCGAAAAGATCGACTAGAAACCGGCGTCCGCGTTCGCCGCGTACTGGCGTTACGATGACGGTTTGCCCCTCCATGTCGGGCATACTGGAACCAAAAAGGGGGTGGACACTCACGAGTTCAACGTCTTGCGGCGCGCTTGTCAGCATCTGTCTGACAGGCTTAACTTTCACTGACGCAATGTCGAAGAGCACCGCACCTGGCTTCATCTGAGGCGCGACCTTCGTAATGACGTCGCAGGTCACGTCGATAGGCACGGCGATGACGACTACGTCGTAGTCCGCGAAGCACGCGTTTGACGACCGGCCGATCACGGTGACATCTATCTCTCTTTCGGAAAGAAATCGTTCAAACCAACGCCCCATCTCCCCATAGCCACCGACGATCGCTGCCTTGAGTGACATTCTCACCGATCCTCGTTCTCTGCCTCGTTTGCGCGTTGGAGCGTTTCGCGCACTGCGGCTTCCATAATCTGCACGGGCGGGTCCAAGGCGGTCCATAGGGCAAAGGACGCAGCACCTTGGTGTACCAACATCTTTACGCCATCAATCGTTTGCGCTCCAGCGGCGCGCGCCTCGCGTAATAGGGGGGTCTCAAGCGGGTGATAAACGATATCGAACACGACGAGCCCAGGATGCATTTGAGGCGATCTAACGAGCGTTTGTCCGTCAAGGACGCCGCGCATGCCGACGGTCGTGGCATTAACGACTACGCGCGCCTCGCTCAGCAGGCGATCGATCTCGACGAGACCATGCGCCTCGACGTCGCCGCAACCGCAGTCGATGTTCTCTGCGGTAAGTGGCCGGGCGCGGACAAGCGACCTGCTCGCTGTCCGGTTGGCAATCAGCACGCCCCCCCCCTCAAGGAGCAGTTGCGCGGCGATCGCCTTTGCGGCGCCGCCAGCACCGAGAAGCAGGATCGTCGTGCCTTTGATGGTTATCCCTGCCTCTTCGAGTGCTCTGACCGCTCCAATCCCGTCGGTGTTGTAGCCCGCTCCGATACGGTCAATGGTGTTGACCGCCCCGATGCGTTTTGCTAGGGCGTCAGGGTTACAGTGGCGTAAGGCGGCCTCTTTGAGTGGAAAAGTGACGTTGAACCCGCCGAACCCGAGCGCGTGGGCTCCGCGTATTGCCGCTTCTACGTGCTTTTTATCCACGTCGAAGGCGTAATACGCGGCGTCGAGGTCAAGCGCCTTGAACGCGGCATTATGCATAAAAGGGGAGAGCGAGTGACCTATGGGGCTGCCGAGAACGCCATAAATGGTCGTTACTGCCATGACCGGATCTCTTCAAGCGCACGATTTAGCTGTGAAACGCTGAGCAACCCAGGCGACGCGCGCTTTCCGGTAAATCCGTACGGCCGCATCTTGGGGGATATGTTCTGCCCTACATACCCATAGAGCAGTGATGAACCGTAAATCCCCATAAGTGGCCTGATGTGCGACCCGCGTGCTCCCATAGGCACAACGGAGAACGTTAACCCCTCTTCTTGTGCGGCAAGGCTTACGTCGAGCACTCTCGGCGCGTCACGTAGGTGTTCGATGGTGACTGCAAGCTTGACGACGTCACCGAGGCTGTCTGCGGTGCGCATGGTCTCGAGCATCGCTGCTTCTGTGGGCGTCCCGTCGAGATCGTGGTAGGAGAGCAGCGTCGGTCGCCCCTGGGTGGCTGCTTCAGCCATCAGCTCGTCCCTGTCGGGCGCCATGAGCTCAATGTCAACGATAGATGCGTATGGCATAAGGGGGTCAAGCTTGTCTCGGCGGTTGATCGTAGCGTTGCCGCCCTCCTCAACCCGGCGATTCGTGAGGATTGTGGGTAGGGAGATCTGCTCGAGGTCGTGCAGCACGCCGTCTACGTCATCGGTGAGATCGACGCGAAACTCGATGATATCCGCTCCCTCCTCAACGGCCTGCTGGGCCTGAGTCGGCTTGTAGATAACCCCGACGATCTTTGGCCCCTCCTCTCCTCCGACAATCACGTCGCGCAGCTGAATCATTTAGTCACCTTTCGATAAGTGTCTCTTCGACCCCGATGCCGAAATGCCGTCCCGCTCGCTCACAGTGCGCCAGGACGACGTCTCCTGGCTTTAATGCGGTAACGGCAACGGGGGTGCCTCCTCCGGCTACGAGCTTTATGGTTTCGGCGTTTTGAAGCAACGTCTTTATTGTCGTGCCCTCTACGTCTGCCTCGATGAGTATGAGGGGGCGCCGCTCAATTTTTATACGCCCGACCACGCCGTGGCGAGTTTCTCCGTTACTATGCACAATCATCACGTCGTCGCCCGCTTCGAGCTCTGAGAGGTAGCGCGTCTTACCGTTCTCATAGATGTATGCGTGTACGGGTCCGGCATTTACGCGAAACGGCCTGGGAGCGACGTAAGGACTCTCCTCCGTCTCAGCGTGAACTAAGAAAAATCCGTTTGCGCCTGACCCGATAAGCATGCCTTCGCCGCTTATCATCAGAGAACACGTGTCGATGCAAACGCGATCGCCCATTCCGACGGGCCTTACCGTCGTTACAGTGGCGGGCACGAGCTCTACGACGTCCTCGGATTTGCGCGCAAAATCCATCGTTTTAGCAATTTGGGACAGATCGTCGGTATCGAGAAGCACGCCATCCGCGCCGTGTTCCCGGGTCTCGAGCGCCGTTTTAGCCTCTTCGAACGATCTGACACCAGCGATGATTTCGACGGTTCCTTGCAAGGCAGCAATGAGGTTTTCAAGGGGGATAACCTTCCAGTCCGTTCCGATGACGATGAGGTGGTCGCACGCAGTCGCGACCTCTTGCGCAAACCGTTCGTGAGCTTTGTCCGAGATGACGACATAAGCAGCTGTCTCGGAGGTCAGCGAGGCCAATCGCTTGTAGTCTGCGGATTCGGCGGTCGCGCTCGACAGAGGAAGCGTTCCGTCGCCTTCTCCGCCCCTTCCGACGACGCTGACGTCAGCATGACCGCCCTCCCCCTCGTTGAACGCGGCAACCTTTATTCCGCTGAGTTGCTTGACAGCATCCACGTCGGCCTCGCTGACGAGCACGCAATCCGCACCCGACTCGAGCGCGAAGGTAATAATCGGCTTTCGCTTCTCCCACGAGCCCTCATCGGCCTTTATCCAGACGCTCTTCATTAGTTACCACCCATGCAAGTACACCCAGTCATTTAACGTTAACGCTCAAGCTCCTTCAACGCTTCATCCACGGAGGCGTTCTTGTGCACGATGCGCGATATTGCGCGTACGATCTGGGTCGGCTTATCGTGCTGGAACACGTTGCGTCCGATTGCAACGCCTCGTGCGCCCGCTGCAATCGCGTCTGAAATCATCTGGAGGAGCTCAGTGTCGGTCTCGACTTTGGGGCCCCCGGCGATGATGACTGGGATAGGGCAGCTCTCGACCACCCGTCCAAATGACTCCGGGTCGCCCGTGTAGTTGGTCTTAATGATGTCGGCACCGAGCTCCGCGCCGGCTCGCGCGGCGTGGGCGACGGCCTCCTCGGCGTACTGGTCGGTCACCTTTGCCCCGCGCGGGTACATCATAGCGAGCAGCGGCATGCTCCACTCGCTGCAGCGCTCTGCAATCGTACCAAGCTTTTGGAGCTGATTGGATTCCGTTTCAGATCCGATGTTGATGTGCACACTAACGACGTCGGCGCCGATTTTGAGCGCCTCTTCGACTGAACATACGAGCACCTTGTCGTTTGGATCAGGGCCTAGCGCTGTCGAAGCGCTCATGTGGACGATCAATCCGATATCTCGCCCGTACCCCCGGTGGCCGTGCGGCACCATGCCCTTTTGCATGAGGACCGCGTTTGCGCCTCCGGCGGCCACCTTGTTGACCATGTCGGACAGGTTGACGAGGCCCTTGACGGGGCCAATAGAGATGCCATGATCCATAGGGATAACCACGATGTTGCCGCTCTCGCGGTCGGTAATTCGCTCAAGCCGCACTAGTTTTCCGATTTCCATGTTAACTACTCGAT
>JBAXDW010000052.1:0-9375 GCA_037140755.1 Methanobacteriota archaeon | reverse complement strand
TCCACACTTGCTCGTCAGTACTCCGTTCAAACGGAGGCTTCGCAAAGCGTTTTTTGGGGCGCTTCTTGAAAGGGTGACAGCATACGAGGTGAATACGACGCTGGAGCCTGAGCAGAGTCAGAGGCGCGTAAGAAAAATTGTAGGATTGTCCTAGCTTCTCTATGCGATGCTCGAGCACTGACGCTGCAAGCTGAGACTCGAGAGTGGGAATGTCCTATAGCATGCGAGCGCACGGCCTCTATTAAAGCCACGAATCTCGTCACGTAACTAGAGGACTTGCCATTGCGCGCTAGGTCAGAAAACAGGTGCCGCTAAGAGTTGTATTCTTAGGGTCCGAATTCGGATCTAACGTATTTGCCGAGGCACGCATGAGGCATACGCTGACGAGCTACGATGGAACGGCATCACGTTCCAAAAACGTAATTAAGCAGTTGGGCGTTTCTCACTTCCAGCTAACAGTGATAAACGAGGGTGATAGACGAGATAGAGCGCGAGGCGGGGGAAAATCACATTAACGCTGTGAAGCCTGAGGATTGGCACGCGAAGACTGTAGAAGAAACGTTCAACTTAATCGGCGCAAGCCCGCAAGGGCTGACTCAAGCGGAAGCTGCCAAACGTCTCTCGACGGTTGGAACGAACGAACTTCCGCAAGCGAAAAAGCCGAACAAGTTCCTTGTGTTCCTCAGGCAGTTCAAAAGCCCGCTCATCTATATTTTGATTATCGCTGCCGTTATAACGCTCTTCTTTGGCTCCATTATTGACACGCTTGTCATAGCGCTCATCTTGGTGATAAATGCGATCATCGGCTTTTTTCAGGAAAACAAGGCGGAAAACGTCCTTGAAACGTTGAAGGAACTTACCGCCCCCAAGAGCACAGTGGTCAGAGCCGGCGTTTCCGAAGTGATCGACACTAGACAAATTGTCCCCGGTGACGCGATACAGCTCCAGGCAGGCGATCGAGTACCGGCAGATGCGCGATTGTTTACCGTTAAGTCACTAAAAGTGGACGAGTCGATGCTCACCGGAGAATCTGAGACGGTGGCTAAACAGACGCACGCTCACACGCCTAACATCGTGTACTCCGGAACGGTCATAACTGAGGGTCGCGGGGGGGCAGTCGTTGTCGCTACCGGACGTGCCACTGAATTCGGGAGCATAGCGGAGTTTGTCCAAAGCGCAGAGCGCGAAGAAACGCCGCTGCAGAAGGATCTGGGCGTGCTGGGAAAATGGATAGGCATCCTCGTCCTCGTGATTGTTGGCATTCTCTTTGTCGTGGGCGTGCTCCGGAATTTTTCGCTCTTTGAGATGTTTCTCATAGCGGTCAGCCAAGCAGTATCAGCGATACCCGAAGGGCTGCCCGCCGTTATCACCGTGGTGATGACGGTCGGGGTTCGGAAGATGGCGGGGGAAAACGCCATCATTCGACGTCTTTCAGCCGTTGAAACGCTCGGATCTACAGACGTCATTTAAACAGATAAGACCGGGACGCTGACGCTCAACAAGATGCGTGTTGAAGAGCTGTGGGTGCCAGATGGAGGCGCCGTCCCATTCTCGGCTGATGCCTCTGGAGCTGCCGTCAAAGGTGAGGCTGGGACGGAAGTGAAAACAGACGAAAGGGTGCGCGAGTTGCTGGTAGCGATGGCGTACGCTAATGATGCCCAGCTTGTAGACGATAACGCCTTAGGCGATCCCACAGAGCTGGCGCTTCTCGTAGCAGCAGCAGAGGCAGGTATTGAAAAACGGGCGCTCGAAGACGCACATCCGCGCGTTGATGAAATTCCCTTTGATCCGGAGAAGCTCTACATGGCTGCCGCGAGTAGCGACCGGATCTACGTCAAGGGCGCCCCGGAGGTCATAATAGCCCGTTGTGAAACCCTCATCAAAAATGAATCGAAAGAGACCGTCGACGAAACGGTCGTGCAAGAGATCCTGAAGGCCAACCGAACGATGGCAGCAAATGGATTACGAGTGCTCGCGGCGGCCACGCGTGACATTGCCCCCGAGCATTCGAATGAAAGTGCAAGTAGAACGGCCATAATCGACGATGACTCTCTCGCGGAGCTTACATTTCTTGGTCTCGTTGGCATGAAAGACCCGCCGCGACCAGAGGTAAAAGACGCGCTCGACGTGAGTAGAAGGGCGGGAATTCGCACTGTTATGGTTACCGGGGACAATCCCCACACGGCAAAGGCCATCGGCGTCCAGCTTGGCATCACGGGTAAGACGGACCCCGTATTGACGAGCGACGAACTCAACGCGTTGAGTGACGCTGAGCTCGCCAAATTAATAAACGAGGTATCGGTGTTTGCCCGCATACGGCCCTTGGAGAAGCGTCGCCTCGTCGAAGCGTTCAAAAAACAGGGACATATCGTGGCCGTCACAGGCGATGGGGTCAATGACGCCCCCGCACTGATAAGCGCGGATATCGGGGTCGCTATGGGTAAGGGTGGAACCGACGTTGCAAAGGAGTCGGCCGATATGATCCTCATTGACGACAACTATGCGACGATCGTTAAGGCAGTAAGCGAAGGCCGGCGAATCTTTGCAAACATCAGAAAGGTGATTCTGTATCTCCTTTCGACCAATATCGCGGAATTGCTCTTCATATTCGCAGCCATAATAATCGGCCTTCCCCTCCCGCTCTACCCGGTTCAGATTCTGTGGATTAACCTCGTTACTGACGGGGTGTGCGTCATCCCGCTTGGGCTGGAACTGGCGGAGCGCGACGTTATGCAACAGCGACCGCGCGAGACGAAAGAGGGAATCATCTCTAAGCTCATGACTAAGCGGATCGCATTTATGGCTGCCATCATCAGCATCGGGACCTTCCTCATGTACGTTAACGTGTTATCCACTAACCCTGAAAAGGCGGTCACAATGGCCTTCCTTACGATTGCGAGCTTTCAACTTGTGAATGTGTTCAACTGCAAATCAGAGAGCTCTGTTTTACACAGAAGCGCTCTCTCCAACCGCTGGCTAATAATATCGGTGGCGGTCGCTCTCGCCTTGCAGCTCGCCGTCGTTTATGTGCCGTCGCTACAGTTTGCTTTTCGGACGGTTCCCGTTGGTCCTTCTGAGCTCGCGTTCGTCTTTGCCGTGTGTCTTTCGATCTTTGTATTAGAAGAAATACGTAAGCGATTGATGCCAGCAAAAGTCACTTAACATACCTGGAACAGGTTAAGCGCGAAAGCAAAACGGCTAAGCCGCTCTAAACGGACCGTATAAAGTCCGCCACCGTAATACTGCGCGAGCAACGCCGCGCAACACCGCAGGCGGCTCCCTTTTTCATCTCATTCACTTCCAGCATATCTTCATAGCATGAGTTTCGGAGTCGCTCAACGTGACAAGGTATGGGACGGTATGGGCGTTCACTTTGTGGGTGATCGGCGAGGTAGTGATCGTGGGGGTGGTAGCAGGGACAGAGCATATTAACAATAAGCACCATTGCGGGCATAGACCATGAAAACACTGATTGTCTACGCTTCAATTCACCACCAGAACACGGAAAAAGTAGCGAAGGTGATGGCAGAAGAGCTGGGGGCAGACCTTGTCCCTATCGGTCAGGCGCAACCCGACACCCTCGCGACGTATGACCTGATCGGATTCGGATCAGGGATTTATGGCAAAAAGTTCCATAAGACCCTTTTCCAGTTTGTGGAGGCGCTCCCGGCCGTCACAGGACAGCGGGCTTTTATCTTCTCTACTAGTGGTGGGGGGGAAATACAGTGGCATGCCGCTCTGAAAGAGCTGTTGGTGAATCGAGGATTCTCAATCGTGGGCGATTTCTCCTGCAAGGGCTGGGTCACCTTGGGGCCTTTGAAACTTTTCGGAGGGACTAATAAGGGAAGACCAAATGAGGACGATCTGGAGGAAGCACGGGTATTTGCACGGGGATTGAAATAAAATATACATGACTTGAGCTTATGACCTCACGCTTCCTGCTATCAGAGCTGCTGTACGCATTTCGAGTATTCAGTAGCTTGGTCATCCATTGTTTTTGTCAATGAACGACGTCTTTCACCACCTAATGCTTAGAGCTATTCAGGGGCCGCCCTAGGGTCGAGGAGGCCGAACGATCATTACGCACGTGTCTGCATTATGCATTACTTCAGTGAGTGTCCCACCAAAAAGTCGTCGTGCGGGCGAGAGGCTTTTCCTATCTCCAAGCACCACGAGATCGTATTTGCCTTCGCGCAACTCGTCCAATATCTCCTCGCCAGCCGGACCCTCCCGTACGATCGCGCGTACGGTAAGGCCGCGCTCGCGCATATATTCGCATAAAGGAAGAACAAAGATCCTTTTTGCCGCCTCTTTCTCTGAATCGACGTCTTCAAAGAGCTCTTCTATCCGTTCTAAGTCTTCCTTGAAGATCCGCTTGTAGCTGTCATAGATGCCGTGCTCTTCAAGTACGTACAAGAGCGTGTACTCGATATCGGTCCGAAGCGCGTCTACTGCGCACTTAAACCCCTCGTTCGTGACTGGTGATCCATCAACGCAGATGAGGGCTTTCATATAACCACCGCGACTAAGTTTTCCATTAGTAAAACCCTACGAGATACTTTATGTAAAGGAGGAGATTGCAGAGGACGAGAGCTGCCAGCGTTGGGGGGGCCGCAATTTTTATCCATCGGACCCACCCCATGTGCGTTCCGTGCTTCTCCAATGAGCTGTAAGCTACGACATTCGCCGACGCGCCAATGGGCGTCAGATTTCCCCCGATGTCAGTGCCCAATGACACTGCCCACACCATCATGGACGTCGCAAGGATCGAAGGGACAAACGACATGTCACGGATGACATAGCTCATCGTGAGAGCAAATGGCACGTTGTCGATCACGCCGCTCGCTAAGCCCGATCCCCAAAGGAGCAGGGACATGAGCACCACGTTATTGCCAGATGCGGCGCTCACTAGTCCGCTGGCAAACGTTGCTATAACGCCCGTTTTTTCAAGCCCTCCGACGATAATAAAGAGACCGATAAAGAACAGCAGCACGTCATAGTCGACCTTTTTGAGGATCGTTTCAGTCTCTCGTCCTCCAATGAGTAGAAGGGCAAAGGCCGGAATCAATGCAGCGAGGGCAACTGTTATCGGAATATGGTAGGCTTGCTGAATGTATTCGTGAGTGATGAGGAGGATCACTGCCGCGAAAAGAGCGCCAAGGCCGAGGCGAAGCAGCCACTTGTTGGTGATTGTGCGCTCTGGACGAATCGCAGAGAGCGCAGAGGTGTCGATCGCAACGGAAGAAGAAACGTTTTTTCGCTGCATTATAAATAGCACGCCTACTGCGAGCAGAGCAGCGACTACGGCAATAGGGCCGTTATTTACAGCAAATTCGTTGAATCCAAATCCAAGCTGCGTCCCTAGTATGATGTTGGGTGGGTCGCCGACCAACGTCGCAGCGCCTCCGATGTTAGCAACCACTACTTCACCGACGACGAGCGGCACAGGGTCAATCCGTAGTATCTTCGCAATCTCGATAGTGAGTGCTGCCAGAAAAAGCGTGACGGTGATGCTGTCTAAAAAGGCGGCCAAAAAGCCCGCCAGGAGGGGAAACACGATCAGCATCGTGCGGGGATCGTACTTGAGTTTCTTTGCGACCACGAATGCGAGGTACGAGAAGAACCCCGAATCCGACAACACGATAACGATGACGAACATCCCGAGGAGAAGGCCGATAGTCTCCCAGTTGACGTAGTTGATGGCTTCGGTGAGATCTAACACGCCGAAGATGAGTAAAACGAGACTTCCAGCGCCGACGATGATAGTTCTGTTGATCTTCTCTGTAGCCAAGATGCCGTAAGCTATGAGGAATGTCAAAAGGGCGATGATAGCGGACGATTCCATGCTGTGCTCACGTGTCCGTCGAAGAAGCGGTTCCTACAACTTTGATAATCGTAGAAGTTCCTTTACGATATAGGCGTTTCACATTGATTCGCGTTCTCAAGCAGCGTTCCGCACAACCACTATGCTCACATCTTTTTTGTCGTAACAAAGGGCGAATATGGTGCCATTTCTCGGGCAGAGCGAAAAGTAGTTAACAACGCTTGAAATACACCTGCATATGAAGAGGGGTCTGGTAGTGATAACTGTTGTCAGCGTCTGTCTTTTAGTGTTCAGTGTTGCAGCGGGCAACGCCCTTTTATCGTGTCAAGTTTAGCTTACGACTTCATTTATCGAAGTGCAAGAACAACCAAGCTAGCACGCCCGCGCTTTTCCCGCGTTTCTTGCGACGTGCCGTCGCGCTTTTTAGGGACATACTTTTTCCCCCACAGGAGACTCCCAAGAACAAAATTAGATCAAGTCGTTGTGCTAGCTGCGCTAAATACGAGCTGCATATCCCCTAGCCCATTTGAAAGTGTCAGCCGGTCATTGCTGACCGTATACGCCGTCACGTTCTTAAGCAGCAGTAGATAGGTGGTCTCCTGTGACATTACGCCTGGTGGATCTGAGCAGAACATAAGTGTTGATCTTATCGACTCGATTTTGATCTCTGTTTTGTTGAGCTGGTAGCTTCCACCGTAGTTGTTGCACCCAGAAGAGCCAGTGATATTTCCGTCGTCAAACTTGGCAGTGACCGTTGTATTGGGAACGGTGTTATTCATGCCTGTTTCGATAGCTAACGATGTGAGTTTCCATGTCGTCCCTTCGAGCTGTAAAGCGGCCGATGTCGTTGATGTTGTTGAAGTGTTTGGCGAAGGCGTTACGTTGCTTGTGCATCCAGCAGCAGCTATTGTGGCGAGTAGTAACACGCTCATCAGCAAGACAAGGGAGCTTTTAGTCATAGAATCCACTATTTTTTAAGGCGTCGTTGTGTTGGTTTGCCAGCATGTGCGTCGTTTGTTGTACAGCGTCGCTCGTGACCACCGATCATCTTCGTTTTCGCTTGAATCGTGCTTAAGCATTTCCGTCTTTCTGATTATTCTGATTTATCTGAAAAATATAAATAGACGAAAGACTATGTGTTATGTAACTATGCAAAAACAAGCCTCATATTGTGTGCCTAGCGATGCCGGTAAGAACAATTGCAAGGTGGAAGCGGTGGTGAGCGTTGACGAACGAGGCCAGATGGTGCTTCCCAAGGAGCTGCGCGACCGAGCCAAGATACGGGCGGGGGATAAACTGGCGGTCGTTGGCTGCGAACGAGACGGCAACATCTGCTGCATCTCTCTCATCAAGGTCGAGGAACTTTCTGCAACGGTTAAGGGCTTTATAGGCCCAATTTTTAAGGACGTACTTTAGGACAGGAGTGAATTGTAATGGAAGAGGAGAAGATAAAGGGCGCCGTTAGAGACGCCTATGCGAAAGTGGCAAAGAAAGAGCCACGCAGTTTCGCCGTGAATAGTTGCTGCGGCGGGAGCAGCAATTTTGTGAGTGACATCAGCTTGGCAGTGGGCTACAAAAAAGAAGAGCTGGACTCAGTGCCAGAAGGGGCGAATCTTGGCCTTGGCTGCGGCAATCCCACCGTATTGGCCTCGCTGGGAAAAGGTGAGACGGTGCTTGACCTTGGAGCGGGCGCGGGATTCGATTGTTTCCTTGCTGCCAATATCGTTGGCGTTGACGGACTGGTAATCGGCGTTGACATGACCCCGGAAATGGTCGACAAGGCCCGGTCTAATGCGCGCAAGGGTGACTATAAAAACGTCGATTTTAGGCTTGGAGAACTGGAACACCTCCCGGTAGCAGATAACTCAGTTGACGTTCTAATCTCAAACTGCGTGATCAACCTCACGCCTGACAAGGCCGCGGTCTTTAACGAAGCGTTCCGCGTGCTGAAACCTAGGGGGCGATTTGCTGTTTCTGATATCGTTTTGCTTAAAGAGCTTCATGATGCTGTAAAGCAGTCAGTTGCCGCATATGTTGGCTGTCTTTCAGGGGCGATTATGAAAGACGCCTACTTGGAAACGATCCGCGCTGCCGGGTTTGAGGGTGTAGAGATCGTTGATGAGACTGCACTCGCGTCCGGGTTTGAGGGTGTGGAGATCGTTGATGGGTCTGCACTCTCGTTAGATTCTTGCATGGCGAACGATCCGAGTGTACAAACTATCAGGAGCAGCCTGACTCCTGAAGAGTTGGATGATGTTGCCCGCGCAGTGATAAGCATAAAAGTAGTTGGGGAAAAGCCTTAGGCAGCCCCGATAATCGTGCCGACTTACTCGCAAAAGCTTTCGAAGGTTCAGCTGCCTTTCTAGGCTCAGTTTCGGGCCAGCTGCTTAAAAAGCACGCTAGATTGTAGAACGTTGTAGGCTGTAGATGTTGCCATCAGCAGTACAGATATAGAGCTCGTTCGTCTGGTCGAGGCCGAAAGAAGTAATATGAAGGCCCGTGTCTGCAAGATCTCTGTTTACGGGAGTTCCCGCACCGCTATACCGCAGCGCCCAAATCCTCCCTGACCCGTAATCTCCGTAAACGTATGCGCCCACGAGCTCTGGGAGCGTCTCACCTCGGTAAAAAAACCCTCCAGTAATGGCGTTTCCGAGGGTATGATTGTATTCCCAGACCGGCAAAGTAAGTCCGGTTTGGTTACATCCTGAAGGAGGAGAATAGCAGAGGCTTCCTTCCATAATGTTCCAGCCGTAATTCTCCCCACTTTTAATGACGTCTATCTCTTCTATCCTATCTTGGCCAACATCTCCAGCCCAGAGCCGACCCGTCGCCGAGTCGAAGCTGAACCGCCACGGATTACGCAAGCCATAGGCGTAAACCTCCTCACGGTACGCTTGCAGGTTTCCAACAAAAGGATTGTCATGTGGGATGCTGTAGTTTAAGCTGCCAGATGCAGAGTTAACGTCGATGCGCAAGATCTTGCCGAGCAGCGTCGAGCGGTTTTGCCCGTTGCCTAAAGGATCGCCTTCACTGCCTCCATCTCCGAGCCCGATGTACAGGTACCCGTCTGGTCCAAACGATATTTGTCCGCCGTTATGATTGGCATAGGGCTGCTCGACTTGCAGTACGACCTGTTCGCTGTTTGCGTCAGCTCTGCTACCGTTAGCTTGTGATACAGAGAAACGAGAAACGACTGAGCGCAGCGGATTGTCAGCCGTGTAATATACGTAAAATGAACCACTCTCGTTGAATTTTGGGGGAAAAGCCAAGCCTAACAGGCCGAGTTCCCCTCCGGAAGCGACGCGATCGCTGATATTTAGAAAAACGGTGGCAGCAGTCACGTTTTCGTTGTTTTCAAACGCCTTGATCACACCGGCCTGCTCAACGATGAAAAGCCGAGTACTCTTGTTTCCTGCGGTATAGATTCCTACAGGGTTACTGAACCGAAGATTAGGAAAGGCAATTTTGGCACCATAGCGATGAGCCGTCTCGGCAATCGGTGAGTGCAATATGCTTTGTAGCACTGAAACGCCGACGATTAAAGCAATCAC
>JBAXDW010000051.1:0-9467 GCA_037140755.1 Methanobacteriota archaeon | reverse complement strand
TCCTTGCGTTAGCTGGGAGAGGAGACCGTACTAGACTAGACTAGACTAGACTAGACCAGACTAGACCAGACCTATCCTCCATATTTTTTGTTTTACCATCTAAATAAACCACAACATGTATTGTCTATTAAACTAATATATGAACTGTGATACGCACTATTACACTTAAGTTGCATCTTTCCGACGACGCCGCTCAAAAGCTCTTTATGACGATGGATGAGTACACTAAAGCGTTCAACGCTTCGGCACAGTGGGGGTTTGAGAATCACTCGTGGAATAAAGTTGAGAACCACAGAGGAACGTATCACCAATTTCGTTCTAGTTCCCCGCTTCCATCTTCGCTTGTACAATGTGCGCGAGATTGCGCCTGTGAAGCGCTGAAGCGGGATAGATACAATAGATACAATAGATACGATAGATACAATAGATACAAAACACTTCCGCAAAAGAAACCGCGTTCGGCTATGCGATACAATCACCGCGTCGCACGTATCAGAATCAACGATGGTTTTGCATCCATCGCTACTGTCGCCGGACGTATTAAAGCAGGTTTCTCTGTTCCATCGTGCTATTTGCGGTATAGAGGATGGACGCTGAAAAGTGTTACTCTTTCGTATCGCAAGTATCGCAAAGAGTTTTTCCTGCACGTTTCGATGGAGTCTATGAACGTGCCACCTAGTATCGGTGGCGCTGTCCTCGGCATTGACAGAGGTATTAAAAACATCGCTGTCTGTTCTGATACCTCTTTTTTCTCTAGAAATGGAAAACAGGTTAAGGATGTACGAGGGAAGTATGCCCACCTTCGTGAAGAACTTCAGTCCAAAGGCACCCGTTCCGCTAAGCGAAAGCGTAAGCGTATGAGTAAACGGGAAACTCGGTTTGTGACTGACGTTAACCATTGTATTAGTAAGGTTAGTAAGGAACTTGTCGCACTGCCCTTCAGCGTGTTCGCACTTGAAGACCTTAGCAAGGTACGGGTGCAGAAGCGACGGGGTAGAAAGATGAACGGACTTCTCAACTCGTGGGCGTTCTACCAGCTTGAACAGTTCTTGCGATATAAAGCGGAAGCTGCCGGTAAGCACGTCATGCTTGTCGATGCCCGTTACACGTCGCAAAAGTGTTCTCATTGTGGACACACCTACAAAGGTAACCGCGACGGCTCGCGCTATCGCTGTCGGGCGTGTGGTTTCCAGCTTAACGCCGACCTTAACGCCGCCCGTAATATCGCTCATGATGGCAGTGCCAACATGAGTAGGCTGCCTGTCAATCAGCCGAATGTAGCATGTTCTTAACATAGTTACAAGCCCCGTCTTTTAAGGCAGGGTAATTGACAGATTAGATACGTATTTAAGCTCCGAAAAAGGATAGATACCGAAATACGCAACCTTACTTCAAGTGACCCCAAAGAGATGTCTCAACTATCTTTTTACGCTAACGTCATATGGGGGCAGGTTACGCGGATTCCTCGCTTAGTTAAGCAATTACCTCAACTCATTCGAGACCCTGTGTATCGTAGTTCATCTTTTTTGAGCTTAGGAAGTGTTTTTTCCATTGCTGCGGGCTTTCTTTTTTGGCTTGTAGCTGCACGATCCTATGCTGTCGCAGAGGTGGGAGTGGCAACTGCGCTCATCTCCGCGTTGAACCTCGTGTATTTCGCTTCAAAGTTGGGCTTCGATAATGCCCTCATACGTTTCTTCCCCTTAGAGGACAAGACTAAAGTGCTCAACACGTGCTTAAGCGTCACCGTCATCGCCTCGTTTCTTGTCGGGTTGTTGTTTATCCTCGTCTCACCCTACGTTGGCTTCGCGTCATCGTCTCTGGGCAGCTTCAATTTTGGCATCTTTTTCATCGCGTTAGCGTGCATACAGTCAACGGTTTTTATCCTATCAAACGCATTCATAGCGCTGCGCAAATCCGAGCTTTTCTTCTTACAAAACGTTGTACTAGCGACACGTATTCCACTATTGATCCCTCTGGCAATCCTGGGTACATTTGGTATCTTTGGCGCGTGGGGGGTATCCTTTTTCATTACCGCCGTCGTGTCATTTGCGCTCGTCGCGAAGTACTCGAAAATAAATTTCAGAATTGACAAGGATTTCCTTAAAAAATCGCTTCGGTTCTCATGGTGGAACTACATCGCAGAACTATTCAGAAAAGGCCCCCTCCTTATACTCCCTATAATGATTCTTGCCATGGTGGGACCGGCAAATGCCGCGTATTACTACATCGTCAGTTCGATTGCCAACGTGTTATTCATAATACCCGACGCGCTAAGTACCTCACTCTTCGTCGAAGGAAGCCATGGGGAAAGTCTGCGAGCCAATGCAAAAAAAGCGCTCATAGCAGCGTTTGCGCTGCTCGTACCTGCTGTTATTATAGCTTACCTGTTTGGCGGGGTATTTCTAGGGCTTTTTGGAGAGAGCTACGTCCAAGCAATTGACATTTTGCGACCTATAGCGCTTTCAAGCTTTTTCATTGCGATCTACTACATCTTCGTTCCTATTCAGAATGTGCGTATGCGTGTCGAGAGCATCGCGTTGTTGAACCTCGTTGGTTTTGTACTGCTTCTAGGCCTATCATATCTCTTCATATTGCGCTTTAACGTGGTTGGCGTCGGTTACGCGTGGTTCATAACCTATGCAATCATCGCCGCAATAACCGTAGGATATGCAAAATGGCAGCATTGGATTTGACTGCGGGACTCGATTTTCTTTGGAGAGACTGCAATAGATGAGAGACTGCAATAGATAATAGATAGTACAAGGCAACGCGAAGAGCGTTCAACTAGATTGCACGAATGATGCGAAGGAAGCTTGTCAGCGTGCCAATTGCCTTACATTTTATCTAAATCAAGCGGGAAGACTCCTTGCGAAAGCTGGAGGAGTAGTCACGTTTCTAACGTCGCATTTCAAGAGCGAGTATTCGGCAAGCGGACGCTACAAAAGCAGCACTATCGCACTATACGAGAGCGTTACGGGTTGTCGGCGCAGCTAGCGGTCAGAGCCATTGCTAAGGTCAGTGAGTCGTATAAAGGCAAAGGACACCGGCAAGAACTTCATACGTTTAAGCCGCATAGTGCCGTTGTCTATGACAAACGCATCTTATCGTTCAAATCCCTTGATTCAGTTTCAATCCTAACGCTCAATGGACGGCAGCTAATCCCGTTATCTGTTGGTGAGTATGCACAACTTGAACAGAGACGAGTCAGAGGGCAAGCCGACTTAATCATACAAAAGGGCGCGTTTTACCTCTGCGTAGTCGTAGAAGTTCAAGAGGCCACACAATATAGCGCGGAAGGCTGCTTAGGCGTTGACTTAGGACTCATTAACATAGCCACGACGAGCGACGGGAAAACGTTTAGCGGAGACAAATCCGATAGCGTGAGAGCGCGATATACGACGCTAAAGGCTGCGCTTCAATCGAAAGGAACCAAGAGCGCTAAGCGCCACTTAAAAAAGACGAGTGGAAAAGAGCGACGGTTCAAAACGAATCTCAATCATTGTATATCTAAGACGCTTGTAGGAATAGCCAAAGGCACAAAGAGAGCGATAGCATTAGAGGATTTAACGCACTTTAGGCTAGGACGCTCTCAGGTAACGGTTAGGAATGTTGGCAAGGCGCAGAGGGGGCGGCTCGGCAAGTGGGCTTTCGGACAACTGAGGCAGTTCATAACATTTAAGGCTCAGTTGAACGGCGTGCCAGTTGCCATAGTTGACCCAAAGAACACGTCGAAGCAATGCTCTCAATGTGGACATATCGACAAAGCGAATCGCAAGACTCAAGCTGCGTTTGTTTGCGTCTTGTGCGGACACGCAGAGAACGCGGACATAAACGCAGCCAAAAACATTGCTTCGAGGGCTGTCGTCAATCAGCCTATCGTATCCCTTTCGGTAGGAGGTACAAGCCCATCGCTTTAGCGTGGGTAATTGACTAGACCAAGAGACTTAATAATAGCGGGCCGATATAAAAACGGGTCTTTTCATGCCCCGCCTTCGGCGGTCGACGAGGATACTGACTTCGAAGGGCGAACCGCGTAAGAATACGTAATGATTCAACGTTGTGAGATGAGTACACACCTATGCCGGCGAACCAACGATTCCGTAGCGGAAAACTTGCAGTATTAGCGTTATTGCTGCTGTCTGTCGTGGTCCTATCGTTGCTCTTTTCAGGCGTGCTCCCCACGTCAAGCAGCGGCGACCACTTCACCGAGTTTTACCTCCTAGGCCCGGATAATAAGATGCACGATTATCCAAGAAATGTAACCTCTGGCGACAAAATACAAGTCCACGTTGTCATAACCAATCACGAAAAGACAGATGTGAATTATACGCTGTATGCGAGATACAGCAGCGATAATCAAACTATTCCGTTTTACAGAGAACGAATTGCTTTGACCGATTCACAAACCGCAGAACGTAACGTCACATTTCGGCCGGCCATCGATGCTGCTACGTTGCGGGTGGATTTCCTTTTGTATAAGAACGAAGTCTTAGGGACCCCTTACTTAACCACTCACCTTTGGCTGAACGTAACAAGTGCGGCAGTTGCCAAGTGACCACGAGTAATTTCGCGTTTCTGACTAGCGAAGATTCGTGCCGCCCTGAGCGGCCCTTTTCGTAACTCTTTAGGCCTTTGAACGTCATATGGTGCTCCATTTAGCCCTGTGAATGGGCAGCAAGCGTAGTTCAATTCGAGCACCCTTAAACACAATAATTTTATATATTTGTAAAAATAGTCACATATTAAGTTATGTACAAGCTTTATATGGTTGGCAGGCCGGTTAAAAGTTTATATATGGCTTTATTGCAGCCCGCTTTATTTATATAGTACGCGCCAACGTTTATTCGTCTTATTATGTCACTTAAACCTCTGCTCTCCAAAAACCGACGCGCTACTTTGGCTTGTTTCGTAGTACTCGCTATTATTGGTGTCTCAGTCACACCTCTTGTGGTTTTGGCAGCGAGCGCGCCTAAAGCTGCTCCAGTAGAGACCTTTAACAAGACATTTGGCGGCGCAGCAAGTGATGAGGGCTGGGACGTTCTCCAGGTAAACGGGGGATATATCGCAGTTGGATACACGGGGTCCTTTACGAGCGATTACAGCAGACAAGTGTATATCGTGAAGACTGACACGACGGGCAAAAAGGTGTGGGAAAAAACGATAGGTGGCAGCGGCGACGATTACGGTGCAACCATTAAAGCCGCCAGCGACGGCGGCTTTATTATCACAGGATGGACTAATTCCTACGGCCGCGGAGACGACGTACTGTTGCTCAAAATCGATGCGAACGGAAACAAACAGTGGAGCCAAGCATTTGGAGGACCACTAGAGGATCGGGGCATGGGCGTCGTACAGACGACCGACGGAGGGTACGCCGTCTGTGGGTGGACGTACTCTGCCGGGACCGCCGACCGTGCTGTATGGTTAATAAAGACTAACTCCGCGGGAACGATGTTGTGGAACAAGACGTTCGGGGGAAGCGACTCCGACTACGGGTACGGCATTGTTCAATCCCGCGACGGCGGATTAGTGCTCACGGGAGCCGTCGCGTCCACGGGAGCCGGTGATAGAGATGTCGTACTGATCAAGACTGATGCCCAAGGGAAGCAAGTCTTCTTCACGACGTACGGGGGGGCAAAGAGTGATTATGGCCAGGACGTCGTTGAGACTTCGGATGGAGGCTTCTTTATAACGGGTTGGACGTGGTCCTTCGGAGCCGGCGACAAAGATGTCTACATCGTTAAAACGGACGCTCAGGGTAACGAGGCGTGGAACAAGACGTTTGGCGGTCCGAACGCCGAACACGGGTTTTCAGGCAGACAAACGACCGACGGAGGGTACGTAATCGCGGGTGATACTGGCGCTGCCGACTTCGAGCAAATGTACATCGTAAAGACCGACTCTGCTGGGTCAGAACTGTGGAATGTGACTATGGGCGGTGCCAAGTGTGACATTGGCTACAGCATTAAGCAGACCTCAGAAGGAGGCTACATCATAGCCGGCGAAACCCACTCGTGCGGCGCCGGAAGCGGCGACTTATATTTGGTAAAGCTCGGGTCCGCACCAGCAGTTTCACCGTCAAAAAGTCCCTCTTCTCTGACGTGCTCGGTATCAAAGAGCAAGGTGAAGGTTAATGACGCATTTCAGATCAAAGGGAAGCTCACGTCTGCCGCAGCAACAAAAACACCTCTCACCGGTCAGACTATTATAGTGCAAAAGTACACCAGTGGCGGCTGGGCGAAAGTAGCGAGCGCCAAGACAAACACAGATGGGCTTTACAGCGTGACGTTAAAGAGTTCGAGTTCAGGAGTCTACCTGTATCGCTGTGTCTACGGCGGCAGCGCGACGTACTTGTCAGCAACGAGCAACTCCGTGCAAGTCACGGTCGTGGGCACGTTCAGCAATCACGGTAGCCAAGGTAGCTCAAGTTAGATCAAGCTATTTTTTTATAGAGCAGCGAACGAACGAAAAGCGGTCGCGTAAATGCTCACTAACGCGTTGTGAGTAGGGCAAAAAGGCTTGCTTTCCATCGCTGTCTGAAATCCTCGGAATACTATTTTTTTACTATATCAACCGTACGCCCACATCGACACTTATAGGTGACTGCGCGCTCGTTTTCAGCGAATATTTGCCCGAGCTTTTCACCACAATAACAGACGTACCCGTGCGTTCGAGCAGGATTCCCATAGGCCAAGCTGAACGCAGGTAGCGCTCGCGTTACGACGCTGCCCGCGCCGATCATCGCGTACTCCCCGATAACCACTCCGCAGAGAATGGTCGCGTTTGCTCCAATGCTCGCTCCCGTCCTGACGGTGGTTTTTATCAACCGCTCATCATCCCAGAGGGCAGCTCGCGGCCTCATATCATTCGTGAAAACCACTGCAGGACCTATGAAAACGTCGTCCTCTAAAGTAACGCCTCTGTAGATAGAAGCAAAGTTTTGTATTTTAACGTCATCACCGATTGTCACGTCGGCATCAACGTACGCGCTTTTTCCGATAACGCATCGACGACCAATCGTGGCGCCCTCACGTACGTGAACGAAGTGCCATATCTTAGTATCAGCGCCAATCGTGTCGCTTTCAACGACTGCCGTGGGGTGTTTGAAGTACGACATAGAGAGACACTTCACGCGATTTGACGACCGATTTCTTCGCAAATCATCTGACTGCGTAAGGCGTCTTGAGGCGTCACCGGGAACGGTGTCCGATTGCGAGCGCAATCCAAGAACGTTCTTAGCTCCACTTTCAACGGCTCGATCTTATTGACGAGCACTTTCTCGATGATTGATTCTTGCGAATATCTGCCACCTTCCAGGCCAAAGCGCCCGCCTTTTCTGTACGTATAGACCTCTTGGCTCATGAAGTCGCCTTCTATCGTGCAGTCCTCAAGCTCTATGTAGATCGACCTCACCTTCTTGCAGGCCTTTCGACTTGCAGAAAGCTCTGCGTACGTCCCGTTCGTGGTGACGAGCGCTTTGCATACATTAGCGTCGCCGACGCTGTGCAGGCGATACGCCTGCTCTTTTAAAAGCACGTTAAAGAGAATATCGATATCGTGTATCATGAGATCCTGTATGACCGTGCTATCCGTCACTCTCGAGGAGGTGGGATTATGCCGCCTGAATTCAACGAAATGCGGGTCACGGCATATATGCATAATTTCGTCAACGATGGGGTTGAATCGCTCTACAAACCCGACGCCGACGACAACATCGGCGTGGAGAAGACGCGCGACGAGCTGCGCCCCCTCATTCGCAGTGAGCGTCATTGGTTTTTCAATGAGAGCGTGCACCCCCGCTTCGACGACACGCTCGGCAACTTTATAATGATAGGCCGTTGGGACGCATATGCTCACTGCGTCGACGTTGTCAAGCAGCGCCTTAAGCGAAGGGTTCACGATGACTTCTGGATCTACTATTCCCTGAGTCGCTTTTTCGTTTACGTCAAATGCGTAAATCTCTTTTACACCGCGTATTTCGGAGTACGCCCGCAGATGGTTCTTTCCCATCGAGCCGATTCCAATAACCCCAACTTTCATGGTCTACCCTCAAAGTCGTTAACGGTCTGCACAATATATTTAAGATCGTCATGTGTGAGCGCCGGGTGCACGGGCAGGCTTAACACTGACTGCGCTACCTCTTCGGCGACCGGGCACGCAGCGAGTTCAGGTGAGTAGCCCAAGCTTTGGTAGAGGGGCTGCTGATAGATGGGGAATGGGTAGTGGATAGCACAACCGATCCCGTGATCCTGCAAGTACGCTGCAAACCGGGTGCGATCGATCACTTCTAGTGAGAGCATAACAACGTATTGATGATACACGTGCGTTGTTCCGTGTGCTTCGCGCGGCAACGTCGCCCCTTCGAGGGTTAGACATCGGTTCAAATAGTGCGCATTGCTTATCCTTTTGGCATTCATCGCATCTAACTTTTCGAGCTGAGCAATTCCCACGGCAGCCTCAACGTCGCTCATTCGGAAGTTGTATCCGAGAATGGTGTGAACATACTTGGCAGCTTGTCCGTGATCTCGAAGGAGCCGCGCCACACGCGCGATAGTGGCGTCGCTCGTCGTCACCATGCCGCCTTCGCCGGTTGTCATGTTCTTTGTCGCGTAGAACGAAAAACACCCAATGCCAAAGCTGCCGACTTTTCGTCCTTCGTATTCTGCTCCGTGCGCCTGCGCGCAATCTTCTATCAGCAACAGACCGTGGTCCTCACAAATCTCTCGAACTGCCGCAACGTCAAAAGGCTGCCCAAACAAATGTACGGCCAGCACTGCCTTTGTTTTATTCGTAATCTTGGCCTTGATGTCTTGGGGATCAACGTTGAACGTGTCTCGCTGAATATCTGCAAAGACAGGTTTCGCACCCTGGTAGAGTACAGCGTTAGCCGAAGCGATGAAGCTAAACGCCGTCGTGATTACTTCGTCGCCCTCTTTGATGCCGATAGATTTTAAGGCGACGTCAAGTGCAGCGGTGCCGTTAGAGATCGTTATTGCCTCATTCACACCGAGGTAGTGAGCGAACTTGCGTTCAAAGTCTGCAGCGATCGCCCCTTGCGCGAGCATTCGTGATCGAAGCACCCTAGATGCCGCTTCGACCTCCTCCTCGGCAATCATCGGACGAACGAGCGGGATCTGCTTCCTCATAGTATTAGCTAACCTTCTACCGCTGCCAGAACGGAGTCCGCGAGGGGCCCCAAGCGACTGCTTTTCGTACGCACTGCTGAGACATAACCTTTTCCGTCTTTCGCCCATTTCGGTCCCCTACTCGAGCAAAGGGGATCTGACAGCGGCGCTCTAACACAACTGATACGACGAGTGGCTGCGATCGCTTGCCTCGATGGGCAACTCTGTTGGCACTGAACGCTGTACCGTCGTTGGGTTCAAGCACAGTAGTAGCGCTTGACTTGCCCGTTTACACCAGACGGCCCTTCAACTCCGTTTGATCCAACTGCGCAAGTTATATGT
>JBAXDW010000050.1:0-9474 GCA_037140755.1 Methanobacteriota archaeon | reverse complement strand
CGCGTGAAGCAAGATGTGCTGAAGCTCAGGCAATATAAGCGCCTCCATTGCGAGCTTTACGGCGTTTGGAGAGCCCGGAAGACAAAAGATAGCTGTTTTTTCCGCAATTCCGCCTGAGGCTCTGGTGAGCATAGCTGAAGACCCGACTTCTTCGTAGCTGATGATCCTAAATAACTCACCGAACCCCGGAATATCTTTTTGAATCATTTGTTTAACGGCCTCGATCGTGACATCGCGTGGAGCGAGTCCTGTACCTCCAGTCGTAATGACCACATCAACGTCATTAATAAGGGCCTGTACGGCTTCAGTGATTGATTGTCCTTCATCCGTGATTAGGGAGTAAAGACGCAGCTTGTGGCCAGCATTTTCCAAGAGGTCAACAATGATTCGCCCAGATATATCTTCAGCCTCTTCAGGCGTTTTAACGCTCCCGTATTTCATAAATCTGGAAGTGCTAATCGAGATTACAGCGGCCTTATAACTTTTTTTTACACCGACCTTATGGGGGTTCCGTGCCCGTTCGCGTTGCATATGCGAGGATTGAATTGATTCTTATATAGTATTTCTGACCCGAAAACGTGCGCCTTTCAAAAAAAGGGTGCACGCTTGACAAACATAATAAGAAAAGTCGCCTAATCTCTAGTTCATGCGCATCATCGCGTTGGACGTTGGCACAGGAACCCAAGATCTACTCCTCTATGATACGAAGATAGTAATTGAGAATAGCCCAAAAATAGTGATGCCCTCGCAAACGACAATAGTCGCCAAGAGGGTTAATTCTGCCACGGCACGTGGCCGCAGTCTTTTTCTGCATGGAGAGACGATGGGGGGCGGGCCTAGCAGTACCGCTATACGGGCGCACTTGAAAAGTGGCTATTCGGTATTCGCCACGCCGCTTGCCGCAAAGACGCTGAATGATGACCTATATAAAGTCAGCTCGTGGGTAGTGCAGATCACAGATAGAAGCCCACTAGAGGATTGCGTCCAAATAGAGATGAAAGAAGTCGAAGTACCTGCGTTGCGGTCTGCACTTCAGCAATTCGAGGTCAATTTACTAAAAGTTTGCGCAGTGGCGTGTCAAGATCACGGTGAGAGCTACGGCAGCAACAGGATTTTTCGTTTCCAACACCTCAAGGACTTGATCGAAAAAGGCGGCGAGCTGGCTAGTTTCGCCTATTGCGATGGCAAGATTCCACATTATCTGACGCGATTAAAGGCAGTATATCGGACATTGAAGAGAGAAAGGATGCAGAGAGTTCTCTTGATGGATACTGGTCCAGCAGCGATATTCGGCGCACTGTTTGATGATGTTGTGGCAAAGCGCGCGTACGAACCCTATACCATCGTGAATATCGGAAACGGTCATACTCTCGCAGCGATGCTTCATGAAAAAAAGGTTGTTGGCATGTTTGAACATCACACGTCTATGTTAAACACAAATAAGCTTGACCATCTTCTTTCACTCTTTATGGATGGAAATTTAACACAGGAATGGGTTTTTGAAGATGGCGGACACGGCTGCTATATAAATCAAACTGGATTCAACGAAATAAATCGCGCCTACCGAGAGCGAGGGTTCAACGTAACTGTGATAGGACCTCTACGTGAAATTATGAAAAGCTCCAGATTGAATCCATATTTTGCAGTCCCAGGTGGCGATATGATGCTCACTGGTTGCTTTGGACTGCTAACAGGGTTTAAAATTACTGATAAGTATTAGCTCTATTCTCAATGGTCTTGAAGTACCCACACCCCTTATTTGCGCTTCCACTAAACTTGATTGACCTATTATAAACATAAATTAATAAAAAGATTTATATATTAAAAGATCTTTACCCCTACAACATCCTATTTTTTTATACTTTTAATATCGTCACCTCAAATTTTTTTCATTTACAGTAGAAAACATGGGGTGTGGTTAAAGGTACTTCCATAGGCAACAATGGTATGCTCAACAGAGAAATTGAACATATACATTAGTACGATATAATTTTTTAACTACCAGAAATTAAGCTACAAAATGTAAGTTAAAAACAAATTAAAGACATCTATAACCTTATTAACAGCGACCGATATGTATGTAAGGTTAATCAGAATAAAATGTTGATGGCAGCAATAGTAAGTTACAGTGGAAATAGTGGTAGTTTCCATAGGAAATAGTGGTTATACTCCAGTGGAAACTTAAGTCTAGAAATCATAAAGTTTATTTACTTACGTTTCCACTTAACGGTAAACAGCGCGGATAGCCCTGAGTAGTCAGTTATCTTTTGTGAAGAAACTAGCGCTTCCAGCAAGCATTCGTGCCCTCTGTCCAAATCGGAGGTACAACGTTGGAAGGACTCTTTGACAATCTTCTGGAAAGCAAACCCGTTTTCAAAGACAAAGAAGTACTGAGACCATCCTATACGCCGAGCTACCTGCCGCACAGGCGCGACCAACTCAACGCGATCGCTATTATTCTAGTCGTTGCACTGAGGGGAGAAACCCCGTCTAACATTCTTGTTTATGGCAAAACCGGCACAGGGAAAACGGCTTGTGCCAAGTATGTGGGAAGAGAATTAACAGACGTTGGTGCATCAAGGGGGGTTCATTGCAACGTCGCTTACATAAATTGCGAAGTGGTCGACACCCAATACCGCGTCCTTGCATATTTGGCTCGCCAATTTGATAAGGATGTGCCGATGACAGGGTGGCCTACAGATCATGTCTACTCGCAATTCATTGAAGCACTCAACGCTCAAGCTGGAAGCGTAATAATCATTCTTGACGAGCTTGATAAGCTGGTCCGCAAAAGTGGCGACGACGTGCTTTACAATTTGTCCAGAATAAATCTTGAGCTCACAAACACCCGGGTAAGTCTTATTGGAATCTCCAACGACCTGAAGTTTACCGAGTATCTTGACCCTAGAGTTAGGAGTTCGCTGGCTGAAGAAGAGATAATATTTCCGCCGTACGATGCAAATCAACTACGCGACATTCTCGAAGAACGAGCGCGTCTGGCATTTAAGGAACACGCCTTGAATCCAGAGGTCATTCCTTTGTGCGCTGCTTTGGCCGCTCAGGAACACGGGGATGCGAGACGAGCGCTCGATTTGCTGCGAGTGTCTGGAGAATTCGCAGAGCGCGTAAATGCTGACAGCGTCAAAGAGGAACACGTTCGAACTGCTCAGATGAGGATAGAACTGAATCGGGTCGCAGAAGTTATACGAACACTCCCCACTCAAGCGAAGCTAGTGCTTTACAGCATAATTACGCTTCAGCAAAACGGAGCGCGGAGCGCCACTACAGGTGAAGTAAATCGAGTGTACGAGACACTTTGCAGACAAATAGAACTTGATGTGTTGACCAAAAGGAGAATCACCGACCTCATAATGGAGCTCGATTTACTAGGAATAATCAGCACGAAAGTTGTCAGCAAAGGAAGATATGGCAGGACTAAGGAAATCTCTCTGTCAGTTCCCTTGGATGAGACTTTTAGGGTATTGCTAGAAGACTATCGCTTGGAAGCGTTAGACGGGACGCGATTTGCAAGACTATCGGTCAAAGAAAGTTTGTTCTAGCCTTTGCAGACGGGAGGCGCCTGAGCTACGAGTGCGCATTTGCGCTAATCACCCGGGCATCAACACAATCGAACACGACTTTGTGGGCTTGTTTTACGAGTGCATTCGGTTAACCACAACGCTTTTAAAAGCTGAGTCGGGTATGACAGTAGCGCCTAATCGCTAGCGGCTCATTGATTGTAACTTACTTAGCTATTTGCGGTGTGATTCAAGTGAGCGATTTCAACAGTGAAAATCAGTTTTTTCAGAGAATTTACGACGATGATTCTATTGTATGGATGGGTCAAAACACCAACCACTTTCCCACCCCCGAAGCGATCAAGCGGGCTATGGTGCTTGCGATAGATAACGAGGAGTATCATAAATACCCCCCACCATACGGACTTGAGGAGTTGCGGGCGCTAATTCTTGAAGATTTGAGTTTAAGCTCAGACAATGGAGTGCACGTGACGGAGGGCGGTACAGAATCCCTTTATCAAGTGACCCGCAGCCTGTTGCATCCTGGTGACGCCATGATCTCGACAGATCCAGGTTACTATGTCATTCACAGGTTTGCTGAGCTGTGCGGAGCCAAAGTTCTTGACCTCCCGATTTACTCCGAAGACAATGCATACAAACTAACGCCGGAAATGGTAAATGAGGCGGTGGATGAGCGAACAAAACTTCTGACGCTAGTAGACCCTCTGAACCCGTTAGGTATAAGCTATACTGCCAAAGAAGTCAAAGCTTTCTGCGAAATTGCTCAAGACGCGGGCATTTACTTGTTGAATGATGTCACGTACCGTGACGTGGCAATACTCCATACACTGGCTGCAGACTTTTATCCTGAAGGTACAATAACTATTTACAGCTTTTCTAAGAACTGTGGTTTAGCCGGGCTGCGGCTGGGCGCGCATATCGCTACGAACGAGCTCATACAGCGAATAGCCCGTTACAAGATAAATGATCTTGGAACATCGATAGTAAGTCAAGTTGCAGGGATTGCAGCCCTCAAGACAAAACTCGATTGGCTCCCGAAGGTAGTCGAGGAGATAAAAGCAAATCAAGTCATCATTAAAGATGCTGTAGCTAAAATTAAAGGTGCATATCTCCCAGTGTACCCATCACAGGGGAGTATGTTCGTTATCGACATCTCGGGCACGGGAAAGACATCTGAGAGCGTCGCGAGCGAAATGCTGAAACGTGGTTTTTTCATCAGAGAGGCTGAGTACACCACCAGAAGGTACGCAGACAGATACGTCCGGGCAAGTTTTGCTATCCCCAAGCAACAAGTCGAGCGATTTGCTATTGAGTTTTCGAACGTTTTTCAATCATGAAGCCTCGCTTACATCGCGGAATTCTCGTCGCTATAGAGGGTATTGATGGTGTAGGGAAGACGACGCAATCACTGCGATTGGTCGACAGACTTAAAGCCCTTGGATTCGATGCTACTAGCTTTTTCGAGCCAACCAATGAAACCCCTGAGGCAAAACTGATACATCAGAAGCTTCAGCAGAGCATCTTGAGAACTAGCGGCGAACTAATAGACTTGTTTCTGGCGGATCGACGACACGATGTAGAGAAGCATATAGCGCCCGCGCTATCAGAAAAGAAGATCGTTGTAATGGACCGGTATTTCTTGTCAACCGCGGCGTATCAGGCAGACAGCAGACCGTGGCAGGACATATTAGGGGCAAATCGAGAATTCGCACCAGAGCCTGACGTTAGTTTCATTATAAACTGGCCTACGGATATGGCACTCACGCTTATCAAAAAACGGGACACAGAGCTGAGCAATTTTGAGAACGAGACTACCCTTATCACACTAAGAGAGCGTTATCTCACGATTGCGCGAGAGGATTTTGGAAACTACGTCGTGATCGACAAGATAGCTGATGAAGAGGATGTTTGTGACGAAATATTAGACGCCCTGCTTAAGTATCTCCATAAGCACGAGCTAGTGGCGTATGATGTTTAATCTCTCTATTCGACGCGCGAGACTCTGACCCTACTTGTTACTCAGCAGCCGTTATTGATACTGCGCCTTGTTCTTCGAGCTATCTATTCAACGATCGCGCTAAGAAAATCTCTTTCAGTGACTATGCCGGACAGGGCTCCATCGACTACGACCGGGAGCACGCTTACGTCGCGCGCTATCATTAGATCTGCAGCTTCGCCCAGATCTAAGTCCGGTTCGATAGTGATCGGCGCCTCCCGTGCTATGACCTTAATCGGCACGCCGAGCGCCTCGTGCATGTTACCGGTAACAAGCTTCTCAAAGACCTCGCCGCTTCCAAGATAATTAACTATATCTGATGTCGTCACGACTCCTGTCATTACTCCCTCGTGAACGATAGGAAGCCGACGAAAATCGTTTGAAATCATCACTCGTGCAGCATCTTCAACCTTGGTGTCTGGTCGCACGCTGACAACGTCGCGACTCATAAAATCGGCAACTTTCTTTCCCGTTATGACGTTGGCAACAAGGCTGACGAAATCACGCTCGGACACGATCCCTATTACCTTGCTCTCATCATCGACGATGGGGAAACCGCTCACATTCCCTTGCAACATAATTTTGATGGCTTCGTTGATAGAATCCTCCTCGTGGAGGGTGACAACGTCTTCTTCCATTATTGAGCTAATCTCTTCGTTTATCGCCGATAACAAGTTTCCTCTGTGCTTATTCTCGATTATCTGAACCTTGTCGCCACCGCCGAGAAAGTTTACCACATCCATGACGGTGACTATCCCCATAAGCCTGCTTGTTCCAGGATCGCTCACAGGTAAGCGCCGAAATCGGTACTTGACCATCGTTTTGACGGCGCCCATGATGGTCATAGTCGGGGGAATTTGGACGACATCTCGCTTTGCTACCATCATAATGTCGCCGTCGTGCTGGGACAACTTGCTTTTGAAGTTGAGACTTCCGCGGTTCGATTTGCCACTAAAGTCACTTTGTGCTCTCTTCTGTCGTTTGTTTCCTCGTAGCATTGTAACGCCTGCAGCTATTAGATCATGGCTCGCACCAGGTCTTGTCGATCCACTATGCCAATCAGCTTCGTATCTTCGACCACCGGCAGTCGTCCAACTGCGTACTGCTTCATAAGATTCGCTGCTTCCCAGATGGACGAGTCCGACTCGACGGTAATGACAGGAGTTTTCATGACCTTTTCGACGGCAGGTGAATGAACTCTCCCACTCCCTCTCTCATCCTCGCGCTCAAGCCTAATATGGCCAGCTTTGAGAATATCTTGAAGCGTAATAATCCCGATAAGGCGTCTCTTCTTCACCACCGGGTAGCCTGAAAACCCATATTGCGCCATATTAAGCCACACCTTCGATACGGGGTCAGTCGCATCACAGGTTCGAACGGCGCGCGTCATCGCCGCATCGATCGTGGTTTTTTTATTAAAACTCAAAGCGTCCAGTAATAGTGCTGAGTCAATCACACCAATAATCGTGTGGTCTTCTTGCGATTTGACCACGGGAACGTCGAACCCCGTCGTCGCAAATATTCTCGCCACATCAAGCGGAGCAAAGTCAGAATTGGCGAGACTAGTCTCCCGAACGTAACCAATGACTGTGACGTCAGATTTCGTTGAAGTCACTTTGATGATGTCAGTTAGTATCACCATACCCTTCACTCGGCTTTGACTGTCAACGACCGGCAGGCTCCGATGACCATCTCGCATAAGCTGGCGGACGTGAGTAACGTAGGCGTCTTCACGAACCGTGACAGGGGACGACATTAGCTGAAGCGTCATCGACCAGTCTCCCAGCACGATTCGCATATGACGCTGCCGTCAGCATATTCGAGCATGTCAGAAAACTCCCCGCAGCTCTCGCAAACGCCGGATGAGATTGAGCCGCGACACCTTGGACATTTAAGGCGCCCGCCGTCTTGTCGCAGATCCTCTGAGAACTCTTCACACTCTTCACACTCGCCCTGCGTTATGACGACTTCTCGACGGTCGAGTACACTCTCCCTATTCATCTGGATCAAATTGTCGAGAATTTGGTTAATCTCAGAAGAGACTTGGATAACATCCGCATCGGTAATGATCCCCACGAGCTCATCTCCGTCGATCACAGGTAGACGACGTATCTTTTTTTTAGCCATCACAAGCACTGCTTCGTGGATGTCATCGCTGCTTTTCGTTGTGATGAGTGGTTTTGACATCAGCTGCTCGAGCTTTATGGAACTTGGCTTTATATTCTTGAAGATCACTTTCGCGACCATGTCGCTTTCGGTGACGATGCCTACGGGCCCCCCGTCTTTAACGATTATTATGCTGCCGACCCGGTTCTCCACCATCTTCTTTCCGGCTTGTGCAGCGCTCATATCGGGAGTTGCTGTCACAACAGTTCTCGTCATAACGTCTCTGACTGCTAACCTCGTTTCCATAAGTTCCCCCTCTTGAGACCAACTTTCTGCTGGTGCAGTTGAGCGTCCCATTGTTTTTCTCCAGGAATCAGGCGCAAACTAGCCCACGAAGTCACGGCAACACAACGTTGAACATGCGTCTATTCTCGCGTCCACATACTTCAAAGCTTAGGTTACTGCTTTTAGTGATATATCTTCTGGTAACTGCAGACGCGTTGGCCCGGTCACAATTTCAGCGGCAACGTGAATCACACTTTTACATAACGGTGCGTAAACGCAAGCTAGCGTCATTAGTTTACAAGGGTCTGGTTAACGCGCAGGCGTAAAGAAAACAACAGAGGTGATTACCAGTGCGAAAAGAGGCGTAAAGACGCCCCGTCGTCGGCACGCTATGCATCGCGATCAACATTGGTTTACATTGCTCTATGTCATTTGGGTTGCGAAAGCGGAATCTTTAGCGCGCCATTCGCAACAAAGAAGGAGAGACATAGTAACTATATATGACTTATAAGACACTAAAAGTTTGAGCTTGTGTATACAAGTGCCTGTCGCCGACGCGAATGAGTTTGGGGACGAGGGGAGACGTAGATATGCCAAAAGGAACAACGAATGAGGATAAGGAAATAGAATCGCTGCTTAATGACTTGAAAGATGAGAATCCCGATAAGAGGAAAATGGCGTGCTTGGCCCTCGGAAAAGCCAAGTCTGCCAGAGCAGTCGATCTCCTAATCGGAGCCCTCAGCGACAAGGAGATGCTCGTTCGAGAGTGCGCAGCAGAAGCGCTAGGGGAGATTGGTGACCCCAGGGCGATAGATTCGCTTATTAACGCTCTAAAGGACAAAGAGTACCACGTTCGGCTTGAAGCTGCAACTGCGCTGGGGGAGATAGGCGATGCGAAAGCGTTGCAGCCTCTCATCGAGGATATGAACGACGAGAATCAAATCGTCCGTCAAAAAGCTGCTCAAGCAATAGGTGAGATTTGCGGGCTCGGTGACGCTTGCGGGATCAACGAGGTAGAGCTTCTGCTCGACGATCTCAAAGACCAGAGCAAGGGAGTTCGATGGAGAGCATCCGATGCCTTAGTGAAAATTGGTCCCGCTTCTGTAAACCCCCTCATTTCGATGTTAGGCGATACAGACCCAGATGTAAAGATTAGGGCGGCAAAAAGCCTTGGAGAAATAGGTCACAAGAGCGCAGTCGAGCCACTAACAAGCCTTCTCAAAGACAAGGATCCCGATGTCCGCGATGCGGCGGGGAAGGCGATAGAGAAAATAAAACGACTAAAATAGTCGCCTTAAGTCCCGCGTTGAGCGCGGCAGAGCGCGGTGCATAGTAACGAAGAGCGTAGTTCAGATGCTCTGTCAAACCAGCAAGTCCGTCGGCGCTGACATTTAGAGAAAAAGTCTATCAAAGTGTGCGTAATGAAAGACGAGCACGTTGTTCAAAGTCCGGACACCGAAAGAAGCGACAGGATCCCACCGGCCAACTGGAAACTGATAATTGGCCGGTGTTACATTACTGCTCAATCCCTCGAGTTGACATCACCAA
>JBAXDW010000049.1:0-9496 GCA_037140755.1 Methanobacteriota archaeon | reverse complement strand
CTGCGTGTGATTCGGCGTCGAACGCTAGGTCCTTGTGGGATAGCTCAGGGATTTTTTTTGTTCTGACATCGATCTCTTGCGGTTCGCGTATTGCAACCATAGTTCCCGGAAGAACGCGGCGCGTTCGTTCGATAGCAACAGACCAGAGTGCCTTTCGTTCGGAGGCGAATGCACACAGCGAACCTGTTTCGTTTACCCCATAGAATAGCGGCCGGGAACCTACAAAGTCCCTATCCAGTATCAAAACGTCAGAGCTAACAATACGTGCTCGAGCGTAGCCTGCGTAGTGGCTGTCTGAAGCTGAGATCTGCGAACTAGGGTAGCTCGACGCGTTGCTGAGTGTTGCTCGGCCAAGAGCGCTAACGGCGTACGCAGTGCCATCTGTTAGATTTCCGCGGAAAGAGCGACGCACGCCCCCTCGGTGTCTGAGGATCTCGCACATCTTCGGCACTGCCTCGAAGGCACCTGCCCCTACGGCGCCGACTATTCCTGACACTCGTTCTGCCCCAGAAGCGTTACGACACGTTCAACTTGCTGAATAGCCGTCCCGATATAATTCTCAGGAAGGACCATCGACTCAAGTTGATCTTAGGAAAACTGTTCTGTGATGAGTGGTTGTTTGAGAAGTGCGTCTGAAAGGGCGTCTCCATGCTCATAGGCCTTCATAGTTGCCGTTCGTATGATTTCGTGAGCACGTTGACGTCCGATCTTCTTGGCGAGCTGCATCATCACTGCCTCGCTCATGTTCAGTCCTCTCATGAGATTGAGGTTCTGCTTAATGCGCTCTTCATTGAACTCCAAATTACCTAACACGTTTACTGAGAGTGTGATAATATGGTCTGTAAGAATAGTTGCCTCAGGAAAAATGATCCGCTCACTAGAAGAGTTTGTTAAATCTCGTTCGTCCCACAGCGTGTTGTTCTCTAATGAAGGTATAACGAACGATCGCACGACGCGTGCTAACCCACAGATTTGTTCCGACTTTATTGGATTTCGCTTGTGCGGCATCGTTGAGGACCCAACCTGTGTTTTCCCGAAACCTTCTGATATTTCGGCTATCTCACTTCTTTGGAGCGTCCTGATCTCGGTAAAAATCTTCTCGAGTGAAGTTGCAATGTTAGCGAGCAGCATCATATATTCCGCGTGACGGTCACGCTGTATGACTTGCGTGGATATCTCTACTGACGCAAGCCCGAGCAACTCTAATGTCCGTGCTTGAATCTCAATTCCCTGTTTGCCAAAAGCTGCTTGAGTGCCAACGGCCCCTGTCATTTGCCCGACTTCGATTCGCTTGCGCGCTTCTGAAAGCCGGTGCGAATGTCGATCAATTTCCATCGCCCAAACGGCAAATCGCATGCCATAGGTTGTTGGCACGGCTATTTGTCCGTGCGTTCTCGCTGCACACACTCGATCTTTGTTTTCGTCAGCAAGGTTAACCAAAACGTCTCTTAGTCGATTTAGTTTTGTAGCGAGTATTCTAGAAGAATCACGCAATTGCAGGGCTAGCGCGGTGTCGATAATATCGTTTGACGTCGCTCCATAGTGTGTGTAGTCTGTTTCAGCGTCAGTCTGTTCTGAAATCGCCTTAACGACGGCCATCATGTCGTGATGGATTTCGGCCTCAATTTCTGCCACCCGAGTAAGTGTCACCGTACTTGCCGCTTTTTCGATTTCGTCAGCCGACTTTCGAGAGATAAACCCAAGGTCAGCTTCGGCCTTGGCAAGCGCCACTTCTACCTCAAGCAAGTAGTGGAGCTTACGCTCTTCGTTCCATATCGCTTTCATCTCGCTGGTGCCGTAGCGAGATTCTATCGGATGAACAGACATTTTTCACCCCTCAGTTTTCGACAGTCGCCTCTTTGTGCTACTGCTTTAACCTTGTGTCGTAAAGAATGGCCGTGACGTATCTCACGTCTGCCGACCTGCAAGTGTTCGTTCCTATCTGTCACGACGTTGCTGAGCTTATGTTGTTGCGAGGTTCACGCGCCAAACTTCGTACCTTTGCCCAGCAGATCCGTTAGCACAGGCATCATGTCACGCCCGCAAATCCGATTCATGCCTCCGCTGGCGGCAATATATTCGTTAAATGCGTTGGTCTGATCGACTCGAACCCCCTTTCCGTTAATAAGGAACGGAACAGGGTCACCAGAGTGCTCCTTTAGGCTCACAGGAGTCGTGTGATCTGCCGTAATTATGACAAGCGTCGATTCATCGATGGCTAAATCTGATAGTGCCGCATCTACTCGCGTCAGAAAGTGCGTTTTGGCATTGAAATCTCCGTCGTGACCAGCTTCATCCGCGCCTTTTATGTTGAGGAGCACAAACTCGTGTTGCTTTAGTGCCTTGTTGACGTTCTTTACTTTCCCTTCGATATTAGAGTCAACGTGTCCTGTCGCACCTTTAGTCGGAATATATTTCATCCCTGTCAGTTTACCAATGCCGATCACGAGTGCTGTCGCCGCGATGACTGCGGCATTCAGTCCTGTGCGCCGCTCAAACGGGACAAGATGTGGAACCGAGCCCGCCCCACGAAGCAACACCGCGTTCGCTCGAAGCTGATTCGCCAGCGTTCGCTCTCTGTTGACCGGATGATCGCCTAGAATTGAACACACCTGACGTGTAAAATCATTGACGATATTCGCAGTTCTACGTGATGAGGCATCATTTGATTTCGGCTTCGAATGCAAAATTCTTCCCTTGTGCTGGGGGTCAGTTTGAGTTATGTTTGGGCTGAGGTCTGCTCCTCGCAGAACAAGAACCGCTCTGTGCCCTACTGACTCTTTGAACAAGAACTCACAATCGAGGTAAAGCTGCTCTCTGATAGCGTCAGATAGCTTGTGAGTGTCGTTAATACGACCGGCGCGGCGGTCGATGACCACGCCGTCTTTGACCGTGGCAAAGTTGCCGCGAAATGCGATATCGCCTGGTTGCACGTCAATACCAACGCCGGCTGCCTCGAATGGCCCTCGACCCGTGTACACCTCTTTTGGCGTGTATCCTAACAAGGATAGATGTGCCGTGTCAGAGCCAGGGGGCGTCCCTGGCGCTATGACGTCCATGATTCCCAAAATTCCCTGTTGAGCTAGTTGATTAAGGAAAGGAATTTTGGCTGCCATCAGCGGCGTCGCTGTGTCAACGGTTGGACGGTCAGCCGCACCATCGAGCACGACAAACAGAATCTTCTTGGCTACGCACATGTCGAATAAATTCGCTGCCAAGTATCGAAAAAACGGTATTTTTTATGGTTCCGCCAATATCTTTGTTTTGCTGATTTCGACGCGGCGCAGCGGGTAAATAACCTTAGCTTTTTTATAAATATCACTTGCAAGCTTTCCGAGAACAACTTCGTGGATGAATTGCTCATAATACACCTCATTTCCACGTGCACGTAAGATGCCGTTCATGATGTCCCGCATCGCTTTGATTTGGGAAGACCCAGCGCGTTTTATGGTGAGAGCTATCGGCTTGAGGTGAATTTTGTAGCCGTCTTTTGTCGTAACGACAATGTTCGATTCGACGAGACTCGTTCGCCGTTTCACCAAGCTTCTTAAGTAGTCACGCGTAAGCTCGTGTCCGGTGAATTTGGTGTGCGCGGATTCGCCGCTGACCTCGTTCACCTTGAAATGCATTTTCACGTTCTGCTTGCCGAGGTCGTTCGTCAGCTCACCGAGAGTCGTATCTATAATCCTACCGATCAATTTGGAAGGATCATCGGTGGGAGTTGTCCCTATGGTCGCGCTACCGAAGATCTCTGGGGTTGTTACGTCATACCATTTTTTTGTTTTCCAGCCTTCAGCCTTCTTTCTTATCTGTCTTCTCGCCATTAAAAAACTCCTTTTACAAGTTTAAAAGACACCAAACACCTTAACTGTGTTCCTAGCCAGCGTACGGTGTGACTCTGCCTTAAAACTCACACGTATATAAATAATCATGCCATATAATACTTTTTCACAGGAACTTAATCCCTTCGGGCAACTTTTCAATAAGCATTGCGAATTTCGGGGGCCAGAATTCAATATCTAAACCTTTCTGTGCAAAAAAGCCGGCAGTCCACCTTTCCAATCCTATACCAGAGCACCCCGACCACAATTCTCCTTTTTGAGTTTTTACGTTAAAACCGTGCGGGTACTTATCACCGTTTACGCTTACATTTTGAAACTCAAGCCATTCGCTTTCCGTTCGTTCGCCGCGATACGGGAGGTACGCCTCGTAGTCTACGGTGCCGACCGAACGATCGCTGGACGTGTCGATTAGCCCTTCTTGAGCCATGAACCAGGGCGTTACGCGTGCCATTCTCCATTCGAGGTCTAAGATGTCATTGAAAATGTGCGCGTAGCGCTTTTCAAGTTCCTGAGCTTCTTTGTTGACTTGGTCTGGGGTGCCAACCCAGACGATTTCAATTCTGTGAAACTCGTCAACTCGTTCTATGCCGTGTATGCCACCGCTTTCATAGCGATGTGACGTGCCCGATCGATCGAACACCTTCACCGGAAGTGACTTTGAAGAGATCGTTTCGCCTTGTAAGAACGGCCAAAACGAGGGGCATTGCGCGTAGCACATCCCGCCAAGGGGGTCATCGATCTTTTGTCTGATCAGTGCTAAGGGGATCTCGTTGGTGACCTTATAATAATCGGTCACTTCTTCCCAGTATTCTGGATCGCGGCTTTTGGGACTGGAAACGTAGTAGATCTCTGGATAGATACCGCGTGCGTGCCCTGATCGTTTCCAGACTTCCCACGGTACCATTTTAGGAAATATCATTTCTGAATAGCCTAACCTCTCTAGTATCTCCTTCTCGATGATTCTCTCAAATGTGTTGAAGACTTTCGTGACTTGAGGGCCGAAAATCCATTGTCCGCGACTCATTCCGTGTTTAATCCATTGACGCCCCTTTAATTCCTCAGTTGGATCGTCATGCAAGTGAATTTCTTTTTGTGGGCTTTCCCAGACCAGCTCCCAATTCTCAAGCTTCGTTCCATACAGCTGTTGGTTGATCTTCTCTTCGACAAGATTCACGATTCGATCTGGAATCTTCTTCTCAACGTCTCGTTCGTTAACCGCAAGCTGCAGCGTAAGTAGTTTTTCGTTGTACGATACCTCTTTCACAAACGGGAGTCTGACCTGCACCGGTTTTTCGGCCTCCATTTTTATCGTGAACTCGTTGATCTCATAGCCTCTTATCCCGATTCGATATTTCGCCCCTATAGTTATTCCTAGAGCTTTTCGAAAGCGCAGAAGCGCTTCGTGGGCGCGTGTATATCTGCCGCTGACGATCCGGACGAAAAGCTCATTTTCATGTGTGTGCCATTCTATTATTCGTCCCGCTTCCTTGATGGAGCTACTTGGCACGCCTTTAAGGAAAAGGACGTTGTTGGCATTGTCAATTGCTTCTTTCAGTACGACACCTGCTTCTTCTGGGAGATCGTCACTGAACTTCAGATGAGCTGCTAAATCAAACTCCATGTTGTGAACCTTAAAAAATCGTTTTAAAAGAGCGATAGATACCGTCTTAGGTGACTTGTGTTTGTTATGCGAACGCTTTGTGAGTGCTACGACCGACTGCAATACAGCACGGCGTATTAGTTCACGCCGACTTGCTCTACAGTCCGATAATGAATTGCTATGTTCTTAACTGTAGTGTTTTTTTTGTAGGGGGACTCTTCGTCAATCATTTCTTTGCGCCAGTTGTCTGTTCGTTGAGCATTTTTGACAATTAAATGCAAATCGATTCAAAAGGAGAAAAAAAGCATCCGTAGTTTGTCTAGACGCCGCTTTTTGAGGCGATTTAACGTAATTAACTATCTGCGAGGCATCCTAGCAGAAAGCTGTTTGCTGACAATCGCTTAAAAAGGTTTATATCGTTGTCAAGCTTACAAGCGTTGGTTGTTACTAAATCTACGTATGGTTATTGATACTTGCTGGAGGTCATTATTCTGCGAGATCTATTCTCTAAGCGATTAATCGAGTCCGAGCTACTGAATCCGACCGAAGACTTTAGTTTAGAGAAGCAAAACATTGAGTACAGAAAAGAACTCCTCACCAGCCGCGCGTGCCGGATCAATGTCAAGCGATCCGAGAGAAGGAAGCAGGCACAAACCGGAATGGGGTATTCTGAGCTTATTGAGTTGTCCTCAAAGAACTGTTACTTCTGTCCCGGTAACATAAAGAAGGCAACGCCAATGTTCCCTTCGAATTTAATACCTGAAGGTAGAATCAAACAAGGCGAAACGACGGTCTTTCCAAATTTGTTTCCTTTTGCGAAGTATCATGCGGTCGCAACGGTGTCAAGACAGCATTTCTTGGGGATTGACGAGTTTACGTTGAAGCAGATACAAGATACTATCAAAGCAAGCATAGAGTACTTTCGTGCGGTTGCGCTAAACGACAAGAAAGCCGTGTATCCAAACTTCAGTTGGAATTTCTTGCCGCCAGCAGGTGCAAGCGTCGTTCATCCGCACGTCCAACTTACTGTAGATGCGCAGCCGACGAACCTTGCTTGGCTGTACTTGTCAGCCTGTAAGAGTTACTTCAAGAAAAACAAGGAAAATTACTGGAAGCGCTTGCTCGAAATTGAGGAAAAAGAAGGGGACCGGTTTCTGGGAAAGATTGGTGGCGTCTCGTGGATTACTAGTTATGTACCCCTTGGTAACGACGAAATCTGCGGGGTATTTAACGATGTCTCGTCGTTGTACGAGCTTGATGACACCAGCATTTCTGACTTAAGCAAGGGACTTAAGAGGGTGTTTACCGCCTATTCTCTGTATGGGGTTCATAGTTTTAATCTGAGCACGTTCTCGGCTTCAAAGAAGGACGCGAGCTTCAGACTCGTTGTGAGGATCATCGCACGGCCATACCCGCAGAGCTATTACAATAACGACGCAGGTTTCATGGAAAGACTTCACGAAGAGGTAATCGTTGAGTCTATGCCGGAAAAAGTCGCGTCTGACATGAGAGAGTACTTCGGTTAGCTCAGTCTTCAGATATCAAGACCATATCGTCTAAAGTTTTTAAGCCGAGCTTTTCAGATGATTTGACGATGCCGAGCTCCCCGTCTATTAAAAAAGCGGGAATCTCCTCTGTGTCGCGTTTGTAAGCTAGATAGGCGCGGTGATGCCCGTCAATGATATAATAAAACCGGCCCTTCTTCGTTACCACGATAGGATATACCACACCACGTTTAAACTGCTGTTCGCGCAGTTGCAGCTCTGCTGGGTCTAAGAGTTTTTGAGTAGGAATTAACGATGTAACTCCGACACGTGTATGTCTGATAGTGACGCTTGGGTGGAGCATTTGAAAAAACGTGAAGATACGCTCAACGTTCTCAGAAATGACATTCTCGATAATTGCGCGGAGCATGTCGGTTGCGGTTACGATGCCTATAACGTGCTCGCCGTCAACGAGGGGGACGTGATGGATATGATGATAAGCCATCACGCCTGCGATGCTAACGATATCATCTTCAGGTTTCGCGGTGACCGGGTTAGTCGTCATAAGTGTTGTGATTTTTTGATTCGGCTTTGCGAGAACAAGATCGGCACTAGTAATGACGCCGACGAGTCTCCCATCGTTGACGACGGGAAATCCTTGGTGACCGCTTTTTACTATATAAGCTAGAGCATCCGCTACGGTCGCGTCTGATTCTAAAAGAATCACAGGGGTAGAGATATACTCTCGTACACTGACCAATTCTCTCGCACTCCTCGCGGCTCACTGTGTCGGGCTTGCAGCGCTTCTCGGTGCGCCTACCCCAGATCAGTTCAGATGGTCTGGGCCACGCGTGTCTTAGTGCCGTATGTCACGCGATCAATGGCGTTTTCGTAAACGAGCGTGTGCTTACGAGCCACATTTTCCCAAATAATGTGGTTTGCCACATAGCCTTTCGCGTGCTCGCTGTAGGTCTCGAGCATTAAGTCGCTTGTTAGCAGAATTGTAATAGCTTTTCTCAGTTCCTCAGGATCATCCACGGGGACTGCTATTCCAGCGCCGCTTGCTTCAATTTCTGCCTTTAAACCTTCAAGCGATGAGACAATGGCCGGTTTATTAAGAGCAAAAGAGTGCGCAAGGTTCCCGCTTTGGGACGCGTGCTTGTACGGAAGCACGACGAAGTCTGAAGCAGAAATTATGCTGTCGTACGTTTCAGGATCAAACGCCCCGAGTATCGTTTTAATATGGTCTTTCGCCGGGGATTCTTCAATCGTACGCAGCAGTTGTTCTTTGTACGTTATTCCCGTGTCCGAGCCTGGTCGAGCGTCGCCAGCAATCAACAGTATTGCCTGGTCGCCCGCGTCTTGTATTATCTCTGGCCAAATTTCGACGACATCCTCGAAGCGCTTGTTCGGTTCGAACCAGCCTATGCAAAGTGCGACCTTCTTGCCGGCCAAACCGAAACGCTCTTTTGCTGATGGGTCTGGCACGACTCCTTTGGCACCGTGCGATATGACGTGCACGTTGTGGGGGATCCAGTCGAGGTTGTAGGGAAGAAACAGCTTCTGAACTTCTTCGTGGACAATCGCAGAGTCGAGTAAGCGCAAACTAACGTCGGTAAAGATGGCCTCAGGGCGATCTAGAGACGTATAGATTGAATGATAAGTCATCACTGAGGGGATCTTTTCCAGCTTGAGTTGAAAAAGAAGAGTGAGAATCCGGCCTCCGTAGTCTCCGTGCGTTAAATAGAGCCCATATTCATGCTGAATGTGCACCACATCAGGTTTGATCTGCTGTATGGTGCTGTAGACGTTTTTGTCCCACCCAGGGTCATCAGTGTTCATTACTGGATAGACCCCTTCTTCGCAGTGTCCACCACATTCCTCATCTGCATGACAAATAATATCCACGTGGTGTCCGTTCTTCCTTAGAGCACTGACAAGCTCCGAGCTGTAAGTAGCTATGCCGCAGTGCCGTGGCGACCAGCTTGTTAACATAACGATGTTCATTTACCACTGCTCCATAACAAACAGATAAGCTTTAACGCTCCATTTGAGTGTTTACACTCGTATTTAAGCAGCCCCTTAATAAGATTTCGGTAAGCTCGCAACGAGCTTCGCCGCGCGCCACTCGACTAGCTTCCGTTAAAAAAAGCCATATACACGGTTGTCCAACACTTTATTGGAGTTGCAAATGAAAGCACTAATTTTATGTGATGGTTACGGAAAGAAGCAAAGCGTAAACGGCGGCAGCTCAAATGCACTCATTACTCTGACAGAGGGATTTACAATAGCTGACAAGCTGCTGCTTGATCTCGCTACAGTCGGATTGCGCGAAGCAGTGCTTCTGACCGGTGTATCTTCTCGTCGGTTGCCGGAAATGTTCGGAAATGAGCGCAAGGGCGTTAAACTCAGCTACAAGCAGGCTGCTAGGACATTCGAAGATATCGCACTCGTACTTGCTAAAATGAACGATGATGTCGTCGTTCTTGATTGCGGCGCCGTAACAGACATGAACCTAAAAAAGATGATGATAAAGTTTACTAATTCTGCAGCGCCTGTCATGATTTACT
>JBAXDW010000048.1:0-9546 GCA_037140755.1 Methanobacteriota archaeon | reverse complement strand
CTTCGATGGGGTCTTCGTACCGTACGAAAGGGTAAAAAACGTGTTGTTAGGGTCGCCGTACATTTTTCAAAATTGCACATCGCCTCGTTTTTACATTTTTTTACATTGCACATTCAAATCTGTTTTGTGCCAACTATCAGCTGAAAAATGTTCAAATAATAATATATTTCCAATTTTAGTATTTTCAAAAAAAATATTTTTAGAAATATTTTCATGTCAGTTAATTTTTAATCGGTTGTAATACAGCTATTTATTATTACAGAATGAAAATATATGGAAACTTATCAACAGTTTGTTGAAAAATAGTTTGTAAATATTTAAAACTAATTGATTAATTTTGCAGCGTATTCAGTTCACAGCGGCGAAGAGAAAGCCGTTTGCTGAATATAGATTATGCGTTTCATAATCTTCTTTGAAATGAGTGAAATAGTACAGGATATTTCCGGTATGAAAAAGGAGTGAAAGAAGGCATATCTTTTCGAGTGTATAACAGCAAAAAACTTGAAATACATGATATACAAAGATTTCATAAATTTTTCGATGTCACGTTTACGGAAGCCCGAGCTTCCCGAACTGACAGAAGGTATGCTGAAGATTGTTGAAAAACATGACCCGGCAGCACTGAAAATTTCCGGAATGTATTTAATGTTATCGGAGTTACGTCCCCTGCTTGCCATACTGGCGCTGAAGTACGACGGTTGCCCTAACTCAACAGAATTTGTTCAGCAACGCAAGTTGCGCAACAATATGTTGGGTGCTATTCTTTCGCATATCGATGGGAAAGTAAAAGCGGGCGAAGCTGAAACCAACCCACAGGCTGCACTGGCTATCCCCTATTTGAGAAGTTATATGAAAGGCATTAGTTCTGAAAGCGCTTCGGTGAAATCAGGACGCACAAACCAAATGCTGAACGGATTGACTGATAATGAGGATATGAACCAGGCGCTGACTGAGTTGGGATTGAGCAGCTATATTGGAAAGCTCAGGGGATATCAACTAAATGTAAACAAGGGTGAAGCGCTCCATACGGAGAAAATGTCCATCCGTCCGAAGTTCAACAATGCAAATGCCAATAAACGTGTCATGACGGGTATTGACAATATGCTGAGAGCTATCGAACTGGGCAAAGCCGAAAACGCTAACCTGGATTACATGCCGCTGGTAAACGAGTTGAATGTGTTGCTGAATAATCGCCAGTCGATTATCAAAAGCCGTACAACCCGCAGTAAGAACTCTGCCATACAAAAAACAAGAACAGACGCTCCGTCCACCACAACTGACGCGTCTGCCCTTTAGCAAGGCACATTCCAATTCCTCGAAAATTAGCCCCGTACCATCGAAGGCTATATGGATGCTGTATTATTGTATCAAGCAGGGCTAAAAGAAGTGGTGTCATTAATGGGTACTACATTATCTCCTCGCAAAATTGGCTTAATGCTCAGATATTGCAGTAATATTTGTTTTTATAAGTTTTTTACTTCATTTAGGAATTTTCATATTATTAATACGTAATAAATCATATTAAAACAATTGTTACAAATTTATTAAAGTAAATAATTATATAATCAGACTAAATAATATGTGAATGCTAGCGTGCGAGGAACGGTGAGCGCCGTTTGTCGGTGCGCTAAACGAAGTGATGGGTAGGTTTGAAAACGACAAAATGGCTTCGATAATCGAGCTAAATAATAAGCCTTTTATATTACACATTTTGAATTTACGTGCGAACTAATTGACTTTTTAGTTGACATGAGGCTGGTGAAATAAGTGACATTTGCGTTACACATAGATAGATTCTGTACTGGCTGCGACAACTGCGTCATAGCGTGTCCAGTCAACGCGCTTGAACTCGTCGTTGATAACCCTGCGACGACCAAGAAGACGTACAAGGTGCAGGGCGGCAAATCCATAACCGTAGACGAGGATGTCTGCGAAGCGTGCGGCGTTTGCCTTCAGGCATGTGCAAGAGATTGCATCCAGCTAACACAATAAAGGAGGGAATGAGCTTTGGCTTTGTTTCCGATATACTCTAAAAGAGAGGAAGGACGAAAATCGATCATAGAACAGAAGACGCTGGTACAGACCCTCAACCTCGCTCTTGACATGGAGCGATGTACTGGCTGCGGCATTTGTGCAGAAATATGCCCAGAAGAGGCGATAGAGAAGGGCCCTCTAGGTGCTGTGGGATTTAAGGAGATGGAAGTCCCCGAGATGGTCTTCGACCAGAATAAGTGCTCATATTGCGGCGTATGCGTGGAATTGTGTCCATTTACTGCGCTCAAGCTCACCGAGAACGGTGAGCCGAAGACCGACCTCATTGACCAGGAAGGGTTCCCTCACTACCAGAAGGTAGCCGAAATAAACCTAGACACGTGCGTGAGATGCAAGGTATGTGAAGAGATGTGTCCGCGCGACAACGCGATAGAGCGAAACGTGCCAGAGGTCACTGAGCGACAGCAAGCCATCACGTACACCGCCGAGATGCAACTCGACGAGGAGCCGGGAAGCGAGAACAAGTGCACCTATTGCGGCCTCTGCGGTGAGATCTGTGATGCGCTGACGGTTGAGCACAAAGAGGCGACTCCCATCAACGTCGAAGCGCTTGGAGAAGTGAAGTTTGAATCCTCAAAGTGCGACGGGTGCAAGATTTGCGAAGAGATCTGCCCGACAGACTCAATCAAGGTCGATCGGACGATCACTGAGGCGAAGCTCCAAGGTGAGGTCACGATCAACAAAGACGAGTGCATGTACTGCACGTGGTGCGCAAAGACGTGCCCCGTCGAGAATACCATTGACATCAAGAAGATCTTTGAAGGCTCTATTAACATAAAGACGGAAAACTGCCCATCGGGCTGTTCAGCGTGTGTAGAGATCTGTCCGTGTAACGCACTCTATTTGCCGCCTCAAACAGAGCCCGGAGAGATAGCGACAAAGCTCGAAGTGAATGATGATTTCTGCACGCTCTGTGGGGCCTGTGTGAACGTTTGTCCAGTTGCCAACACGATCGAGGTCAAGCGAGACGCGATACACATCGAGGGCACAGAGACAGAGCTTTACAAGAAGACAGCTGGCAAGATGATGGAGCTTAAGACTCCGACGATCGAAAAGCTGGGGACATAAAGATGACAAGCGAAGGTATGAGAGATCCAAAGCACTATCAGCTTGGAAAAACTCAATTGGATCCGGATCTCATCAAAGAGGTCGAAGCCCGCGGTGGCAAGAACGCGCAAATGTGTTTCCAGTGCGGAACGTGCACTGCAGGCTGCCCAATGGGTCAAAGAAGTGGGCTGCGGGTTAGAACGGTGATGAGAAAGGCCAATCTAGGCATGAGGGAGGTGCTTGACGATCCGGACCTGTGGCTCTGCACCACGTGCTATACGTGCTCTGATAGGTGCCCGCGCAGGATCATCGCAACTGATGCAATAATTGCACTGCGGAATATTGCGACTCAGGAGCACAAAGTGCCGATGAGCATGATTAAGATCATGGGCTCGATCGCCAAGACAGGTCACGGAGTGCCGAACAGTGAGGGCAACATGAAAAAGCGCGTGCTGCTCGGACTGCCCGAGAACCCCCCGACGACACACACTTACCCGGAGTACATTAAAGACATCAACAAGATACTCGAGGTTACGGGACTGCTTAAAATTAAAGAGGAGATGGAGGCGGAAAGTCAATGAAGGAGTATAATTTCTTCCTAGGCTGTATCGCTCCTAACAGATATCCCGGCATTGAAGCGTCTTCAGTGAAGACTTCAAGAAAGTTCGATATCGAATTGCGCGATTTCAAAGGAGCGTCGTGCTGCCCGGCACCCGGTGCGTTCGGATCAATGGATGTGGATGCGTGGCTTGCTCTCGGAGCGCGAAATATTTGCCTATCTGAAAAGGAAGGTAAAGATATAGCCCTTATATGCAACGGCTGTTATAAGTCGCTTTTTGAGGCGAATCACCGGCTCAAAGCTAATCCGGAGTTGAAGGAAAAAATCAATTCGATCCTAGCAAACATAGATACTGAGTTTCAAGGGTCAGTTGAGGTTCGACACCTAATCGACATTCTATACAACGATGTCGGAACGGAGAAAGTGAAGGAATCGGTTGAACTGCCACTGAACGGCTTGAATGTGGCAATTCACTATGGGTGTCACTTGCTGAAGCCAAAGTTCGACAGGACGTTCGGTTCTTCAGAAAGACCGGTATTCTTCGATGAGTTGGTTGAGGCACTAGGGGCCAAATCGGTCAATTACAAGGAAAAGATGATGTGTTGTGGGGCGGGAGGCGGCGTTCGATCGTATAAGATCGATCTCGCGCTCGATATGGTTAACGAGAAGCTTTACAACATGACGCAAGCAAACGCAGACGTCGTAGTAAATGTCTGCCCGTTTTGCCACCTCCAGTTAGATCGTGGACAGGTTGAAATCAAGGAGAAGTTTGGGGACGTGTACGACCTGCCGGTTCTCCACTACAACCAGCTTCTTGGAATAGCACAGGGCATGAGCCCTGACGAGTTGGGCCTCGATGCCCACGAGATAAGTGTTGAGCCACTGCTCGCAAAAATACTGTGAGGAAGGAGGCACAAAAATGGACGAAGAGAAGAGAATCGGCGTATTCATCTGTCACTGCGGTACTAACATCGCGGGCGTCATAGACGTTAAGGCACTGGCCGAGTACGCGAAGACCCTGCCGAACGTTGCACTCGCCGAGGATTACACGTATGTATGTTCAACGCCCGGCCAAACCATGATCAGAGACGCTATTAAGGAACACAACCTCAACGGGACTGTCGTAGCGGCTTGTTCACCGAGGCTGCACGAACCTACGTTTAGGAAAGCGACCGAAGAGGGCGGGGTGAACCAGTTCCTGTTTTCGATGGCGAACATCCGAGAGCAGAACACGTGGGTCCACATGGAAGAGCCGGAAAAGGCAATGCAAAAGGCAAAGGATGTAGTCAGAATGGAGGTCGCGCGGGCATCAATGCTGGAGCCCCTCACTGCAAAGACTGTGCCGGTTGAAAAGGCTGCGCTCGTTATTGGCGCAGGTATCGCCGGCATCCAAGCCTCACTTGAGCTTGCCGATGCGGGAATAAAGACGTATTTAGTGGAGAAGGAGCCATCCATTGGCGGTATGATGTCCCGTCTCGACAAGACGTTCCCCACACTCGACTGCTCGCAATGTATCCTGACACCCAAGATGGTCGACGTTGAGCGGAATCCAAATATTGAGCTGATGACCTACTCGGAGGTCGAAGACGTAAGCGGTTACATAGGTAACTTCGACGTTACTATTCGCCAGAAGTCGCGATATGTGTACGAAGACAAGTGTAACGGCTGTGGCAAATGCCAAGAGGTATGTCCTGTTTCACGGCCAAACGAGTTTGACCTGGGCTTGCAGCCTCGAAAGGCGGCCTACGTGCCGTTCCCACAGGCAGTGCCGCTTAAGTTCACCATTGATATGGACAGCTGTATCACGTGTGACCTCTGTAAAACCGAGGAAGCGTGCGGCGACCTTGAGGCAATTGACTTCGACAAGCCTGATGAGTTCGTAACGGTCAAGGTGGGCACGATTATCGTCGCCACCGGGTTCGATATGTACGACGTTGAGCGCAAGGAGGAATGGGGTTATAAGGTCTTCGACAACGTTGTGACTGGGCTCGAGATGGAACGGTTGATCAGCGCGTCCGGTCCGACAGGTGGCAATGTCGTTAGGCCCTCTGACGGACAGAAGCCAAAGAGCGTTGGCTTCGTGCTCTGCGCAGGCTCGCGTGATCAGGATGAAGAGGATGGTGCTAAGCCGTACTGCTCGCGCGTATGCTGCATGTATAGCTTGAAGCACGCTCACCAGTTGATGGAGAAGATGCCAGGATGTGTGCCCTACTTGTTCTACATGGACATACGCTCCTTTGGCAAGGCGTACGAGGAGTTCTACTACCGCATTCAGAATGAAGGCGGCAAGTTTATCCGAGGTCGCGTTGCGAGGATCACCGAAGATCCGGTCACAAAGAACCTTACCGTCACGGCTGAGGACACGCTCCTTGGACAAATCGTCGAGATGGAGCTTGACATGGTAGTGTTGGCAAATGCCGTGGTGCCCGCTGAGAGCACACAGAAGATAAAGACGCTTCTGACGCTTTCAAACAGTCCGGATGGGTTCTTGCTAGAGGCGCACCCGAAGCTTAACCCGATGTCGACGACCACCGACGGGGTATTCTTGGCAGGGATGTGCCAAGGACCAAGAGACATTCCGGATGTCGTGAGTCACGCAGCAGCGGCAGCTGCGGCAGCATCAATCCCGATACACAGAGGATCAGTCACCCTCGAACCGATCTTCGCTATCGTAGACCAGGAACACTGCGGAGGCTGCGCTACGTGCATCGGTCTGTGCCCGTACGGTGCGACTGAGCTGAACGAAGTTGACGGCAAGCTTGTTGCGAGCGTCAATGAGGCAAAGTGCAAGGGCTGCGGCACGTGCGGCTGAGCGTGTCCAAGCGGAGCCATAAAGATGCAACACTCCACGAATGAGCAGATCATGAGCGAAATAGAAGCGTTTGCTCAGGGGTGGTGAGAGTAATGGCAGAGGAATTTGAACCAAACATTTTAGGCATACTCTGTAACTGGTGTACGTATGCGGGGGCCGATCTTGCCGGTACTTCAAGAATGCAGTACCCGACGAACGTGCGAGTCATACGCATCATGTGCACGGGCAGACTCGACCCAGCGTTTGTTCTGAAGGCCCTGAGCGTCGGAGCTGACGGCGTGCTTGTGTCTGGTTGCCATATCGGCGACTGTCACTACCTTGCCGGCAACTTCAAGTCGCGACGTCGTGTTGCGCTGCTAAGAAAGCTTATCGAAGAGTACGGTTACGACCGTGAGCGCCTACGCATGACAATGATATCCGCTTCAGAAGGCGCCATTTGGGCAGATGTGGTCCGGGACATGGTCAACACCATTAAGAAACTTGGACCGAATCCGTTGAAGCAGGTAGGTGCGGCTGGGCAGGCAGGTGTCGTTGCGGATGACGAGTTCTGACCCCGCAGTAATGGTGGAAGGAGAGTGAGAGGACTTGAGTGAAATATTGATCAAAAACGGATACGTTTACGATCCGAAAAATGGCGTCAACGGCGATGTAATGGATATTGCCATTCGCGACGACAAGACAGTCGACAAGGTCTCTCCCGCCGCCAAGGTCATCGATGCGAGCGGCAAAGTAGTGATGGCAGGCGGAATAGACATACACGCCCATGTCGCTGGTCCCAAAATAAATGTCGGCCGTATCATGAGGCCTGAGGACAAGCTAGGCCACACTAAAAAGCGCACTAAAATGACGCGATCAGGCGGCGGATTCTCAGTTCCCACCACATATGAGACCGGCTATGTATACTCTCGTATGGGCTACACTCATGTGAATGAGGCAGCGATGCCGCCACTAATGGCTCGGCATACGCACGAGGAAATAAGGGACACCCCGTTGATCGATCAGTCGGCCTATACGTTACTAGGTAACAATTGGCTCGTGATGGAATATATTAAGCGAGGTGAGAAAGACAAGCTCAACGCTTTTGTCGCGTGGATGCTCAAGGCTACGAAGGGATACTGCGTCAAGCTCGTCAATCCCGGCGGTTCAGAAGCTTGGGGCTGGGGCATGAATTGTGTAAACGTCGCCGATCCAGTCCCGTATTTCGATGTGACGCCAGCTGAGATCATAAGCGGGCTTGCGGAGGCAAATGAGGCTTTGAACCTCCCTACGTCTATTCACCTCCACCCCAACAACTTAGGACATCCCGGCAACTATGAGACAACACTTGATTCCATCAAGCTCCTTGAAGGAGTTCTACCAAAGAACGCAAAAACTCGGGATCAAGTTATCAACTTCGCCCATATGCAGTTCCACTCGTATGGAGGAACAACGTGGAAAGACTTTGAAACCGCGGCTGATAAGGTCGCTGACCGTATAAACAAGAACAAGAATATGACGGTCGATCTGGGGTTCGTCACGCTTGACGAAACTACAACGATGACGGCTGACGGTCCAATGGAGTTCTACCTCCACAACACAAACCACCTCAAATGGTGTAACGACGACATCGAACTCGAAACTGCAGCGGGCGTAGTGCCCTACATCTACAGTCCGAAGATTACCGTTTGTGGCACCCAGTGGGCGATTGGGCTCGAACTAGCGCTTCTAATCGACGATCCAATGCAGGCATTCATCACGACTGATCACCCCAATGCTGGACCATTTAGACGATATCCACTGATCATTAGTTGGCTTATGTCAAATCAGGCTCGACTTGATCGACTTGAGACGTTAACCAAGCGGGTACCTGATCGAACAGCTATCGGTGGGATGTCTCGCGTGTTTGATTTCTACGACATTGCCAAGATGACGCGCGCAGGGCCTGCGAGGGCGCTCGGACTTGGGGATATTAAGGGCCATCTGGGTATTGGCGCTGACGCTGACGTCGCCATATTCAATTACAACCCGAAGACTATGGATCCCACAACTGACCCAGCAGGCATCGAGAAGGCGTTTCAGGATACCGCATATACCATTAAACGTGGTGAAATCGTCGTCGTAGACGGAGAGGTTGTAAGCAAGGGCAACAAGCGTACGATCTGGGTTGATGCCACGGATGGCAAGATGGATCCGGCGGTACTAGAGGATATCGAAAAGAAGTTCTTGAGGTTCTACAGCGTCACAATGAAGAACTATCCGGTCCAAGACGCTTACGTGAAACGCGGGGAGCTTCTCGTTAAACCAGAGGCAGCGTAGCTCGAATGAAGGAGCATAATTAGCTCTTCTTTCTTTTTTTTTATTTTTTTAGTACTCACGTCAGCTAGCGGACGATACAGACTATAGACCCTTTTGTTTAAAAAAGCGTTAATTGACGCGCTTCGTTATTCGCTACTGCTCAATCATCAGGATTCCAATTTATATTAGTAACTTCATAAATTACAGTTGCTATGTTTATGTGTGCCAAATATCAAATGGATGCGTATCGGGCACGAGGCATGCTTCCCCATTGCGAGGTTCTGTGTAGCGAAGACTGCACAAATCGCCCGGGCGTTGACGCTAATTGCGAGCACCTTTATCTTCTGGTTCAGAACCAGAGCGATCTCGTTTACAAGAGTTTGGATATCCCTGCAGTCGAAGATCCAAAAGCCATTTTGGGAGCACAAATGGATCACGTCGCTAAACGAGTCAACAGAGTCGGTGCTGACTACATAATGGACAGAGCGTTTGATATCGCGCTTATCCTCTCAGAGCTCTCTAAAAAGGGAGAGTTAAATATCGCGGGGAATTTGATAAATGACATAGCATACGCGGTTTCGCTAGGGCTCTTTTTAGATAATCCAGAGGATGCCATTGACGAGAAGATGCTACGTGTTTTGGCAGCTCTCAAAAAGATATTCCCTGGACAATTTGAGGGGCCTGCTTGGGACGGGCACCAAGACGTTTTTGAGTAGTAGGGCCCGCTTTCCCATACGACGCTGTGCTATTGTTTACTGCGTAGCCTAGCTCTCTGGAATTGGACTGACTTTTTGCAGCATCC
>JBAXDW010000047.1:0-9606 GCA_037140755.1 Methanobacteriota archaeon | reverse complement strand
CCCGACGATACTCACGACTTTCATGGTTATGGTCACGTGAAACGGTACTGCACGTCCGGGTTGTCAATAAACTCCTGGCGACTTTCCGGATACTGTTCGATAAACCATATCATGAATGCGGCAATGTCGATCTTCTCGGCGAGCAGGCGCTCCCGTTTCGCCTGCCACTGTGCTTTGACGTCAGGCTGGTGTACGAGCTCTACCGCCTTTTCAGTTGCCTTATGCGACTCACGGTAGTTGAACATCAGACTATACCGCTGTTCAAGTTCAACGAAATTGCCCATGTCATGCTCTCCGACAAACGTGTTGCTTCGGACGGTCGGGGTGCCAAGCAGCGCCCCTTCGGTGGCCATAGTCTGCGTGTCCGCCACCAGGAGTTTCGCGTAGTAGATCGCATCGTGGATACGAGCCTTTGGCACGGGGATCACGTAGTCCTTGAGGGCTGAAGGGACCTCGGCCTCAGATGAGATGAACACGTGCGCGGCGCTTTGAAGACGATGGACCAGGTCGATTTTCTCTTCCGCCGTGAACCCGTGTATGCCCACGTCGTGGACGGCGAAGAACGCGTTGAAACGCAGAAGCACGAAATCGTCCGATTCTCCAATGCCAAGCATGTCATAAACGTCGGGATTTGGCGTATAATAGTTGGGATGCAAGTAGGCCATCTCCTTGTAGCTTTCCACGCGGAGGTGTTTGCTCCCCAGATCTTGCCGATACGCTGCAGGCGTGATGATGGCGTCGGTGAAGTGGGTAAACACGCGGTACTGGACTGAGTAAGAGAGGCTGTTGACCATCGGCTCCGAATCGGTGAACACGATGTCCGGCGTCTTGAGCAGTCGGTCTGCCAGGGTGTTGTAAATGCCAAATCCGGTGACGGCCTCGACCCGCTGGCGCTTAAGGTAGGCGTGGGCCCTCGATAGGTCCGCCGGGAACGCTAGCATCTTTGCCAGCTTTGACGGCGGGTTGGACGAATACGAGTAGTACGGAACGCCAAGCTGGTCGAGCAAATCGGGCATCTCACCATATTTTCGCACGAGCACAGAGACGTCGTGTCCGTGGTCCTCAAGACCCTTCACTATGTTTCGGTAAAAGTGAAGCTGCCCCGGGGTATTAACGAAAATGCCTATTCTCATGTCACCCTCAGCGACGGCACGCCCTTATGAGCAGAGCGGCCCAATATCACCGTCAGCTCGAATGCTCTATATCCGTCTGCCCCCTCCAACCGGTCGTTTCGTGGCGGTCGGGAGCCTATCGAGAGACTGGTATCGCAATAGCAATTGGACATGCGCATTCATAAGAGCTTTGGTTTGGTTTGTCGTCAGCTGGAACGCCGTCGCGTTGCAGAAGCTTCTGACGTATATCGCCTGGCGCGTGCGGTGATAACTGCGGTATCGTATCACTGAAAAAACAGTGAGCGCCTGGACCCAAATCGTGCGCCTGACTTACATAATCACCTAGCAAAGCGAAACGATGGATTGGGCAAGAAGAAATGTTAATAAGCGAACGATCCAATTAAGGCACGTTTAAAGCCGGCTTGACGATAAGAGGCGACCTACGGTCGCTCGTGAGAGATCGGCAAAAAAACGCGTGAAAATCCTCGTGGCACGGCAAAAAAACGAAGATGGTACTGTATGCCAATACTGAATCTAAATAAGCCGAACATAGAAGAGTTGCGTCGCGCGAGAGACGTGGAAAGCTTGACGAAGGTCCTGCAGTTCTCCCCGAAGTGGCGCGACCGGGCGGATGCCGCAACCGCGCTCGGGAAGCTTGGCGACCGACGCGCAACCGACGCGCTCATCGCTGCGTTAAGCGACCGTGATGAATCAGTTCGCCAAATGGCCGCTGAAGCGCTCGGCAAGACGCGCGATGAACGAGGCGTGGTCCCTCTGACGGCGGCGCTCGACGACCCGATGTGGGACGTCCGCGAGCGCGCGGCAGAAGCACTGGGGAAAATCGGCGACCGGACAGCGGCCGGACCGCTCATCAGCGCGTTGAGCGACAGCGTCGCATACGTGCGTGAGCGCGCCGCCGAAGCGTTGGGGCGACTCAAGGACCCCGCGGCAGTCGTTCCCCTCCTCAGCTTGCTCCACGATCCGGACGGCAACGTCAGATGGAAATCGGCGCAAGCGCTCGCGCGGCTCGGAACCGAAGCGGTTGAGCCGCTCATGGAGGTCGTGCACGACGCCGATCGCTTCATTCGGGGGAATGCGGTCGCCGCGCTTGGCATCATCGGCGCCACACACGCGATACCCACCCTCATCGAGGCGCTCGACGACTTGGATGGATTTGTACAAGGCCTCGCGCTTGTCGCGCTTGGTAAGATGAGCGACCACGCCACCGAACCGCTGATCGCTACGCTTGGCCGCGGATCAACGGCGACCACGCAGCGCGTTACCAAAGCGCTGGGAATGACCGGAGATAAGCGGGCGGTTGAGCCGCTGATGGGGCTGTTGCACGATCCTGATGGATTCGTGCGCGGCAATGCGGCTGAGGGGTTGGGTAACATTGGCGACGCGCGGGCAGTGCGTCCTCTTGTTGCATCCCTCGCAGACGACGCGATCTTTGAAAAGGTTGCCCAAGCGCTCACACGTATAGGGGAGCCGGCTGTTGGACCGCTCATCGAGCTGGTAGGAAACGACGATGAGCGGATCCGCTGGAGGGCCGGTGAGACGCTCGCGCGTGTCGGCGAGCCGGCACTTGGGCCTGTCACGAAGGCGCTGAACGATCCGATCCCTCGCGTCCGGTGCGGGGCCGCTGAAGCGCTCGGCAAGGCGGGCACGGTGCATGATGTGACCCCGCTGATCGCGCGGCTGGACGACCCTACAGTCGAAGTGCGACTCAAGGCGACAGACGCTCTTGGCTCGATTGGCGATGCGCAGGCGGTTTCCCCGCTTACCGAGGCGCTCAACGACCCACATATCGACGTACGATTGAAATCGGCAGATGCGTTGGCGCGTATCGGAGAGCCGTCCGCGGACCCCCTGATCGCCGCCCTTGAAAGTCCATACCCGTACGTGCGCGCCAATGCGGCGATCGCGCTGGGGAGAATAGGCGATATGAACGCGCTTGAGCCGCTTGACACGCTAAAAAACGATTCCGACGAACTCGTGCGAAAATCCGCCGCTGACGCCGTTGAGAAGCTGGGGCGAAAAGGAGTGAAGACGAAGGGATCACTACTCGGCCGGCTTAGAAAAGCGTTCAGGTAAGGTGGGAGGGGGCTCAAACCGAACGATGAACTCACAATGCCTTTCAGATGAGGCGTTGCTCTGACCGCGTTGCCGCCGTTAGCCAGCTACTTGTGCGGGCTTCGGCTTTTACGAAAGGGGAATGCATACATAGATGGAACTTGACCACGATGAGACCTTAGAACGCTACGCCATAGCCGTCGTGGTCCCCGCCTACAACGAAGAGCTGCTGATCCAGGAAACGCTTCAGGGCATCCCGAACTACGTCAAGAGTATATACGTGATCGATGATGGCAGCAGTGATCGGACCGCTGAGCAAATTTTAGCGCTCAACGATCCGCGCATCGTCTTTATTCGGCACGAGGTGAACAAGGGTGTCGGAGCGGCGATCATCACCGGATACAAGCTCGCGAAAGCTGACCAAGTGGACTTGATCGCGGTCATGGGCGGCGATAACCAGATGGACCCTGAGGAGTTACCCCGTCTCCTCGTGCCGGTGATCGAACTCGATGCAGACTACACCAAGGGCAACCGCCTGGCAAGCAGGGTGTACCGAAAGGGGATGAGCAGATTTCGCCAGTTCGGCAATTTCGTGCTGTCGACGTTGACGAAGCTCGCGAGCGGCTACTGGGACATCTCAGATCCACAAAACGGGTACACGGTGATTTCCCGGCATGCGCTGGACGTTTTGAATCTGGACACGATATACACCTATTACGGCTACTGCAACGACATGCTCATAAAGCTCAGTGCGGCAGGTCTTCGCACGGCTGATGTGGTGATGCCCTCCCGTTACGGACGGGAGCGGTCATCGATTCGTTATGGAAAGTACATACGAAAAGTGGGACCGATGCTCATGAGGGGGTTTTTTGGACGTCTGAAGGCCCGATACGTCGTTCCGCGGTTTCGCCCGATTATTGTCCCCTATGGTGCGGGAATCATCGCCCTGCCGCTCGGCGTCATCATAAGCGTGGGTGCGCTTGTAGCGCTGCTCGCGCTCCTGCAGAACGTCGTGCAGCTCGCGCTCTACGGCCTCTCGCTCGTGGTGGTAGGGGCATGTCTTTTCGGATCTGGCGTTCTCTATGAGATGCGAACAAATCCCAATCGGCAGTGATGCGAACAAATCCCAATCGGCACGACGACGGGAATCGCTGACTGAAGGCAGTGACGCGTTAACGATCACGTCTTGAGGGCACGCTCCGTGCAGAAGAGGGCACCTTTCAGAACTTAGGCACGACAAGGAGTCCGAACGCGCAGCGGGGCCCATTCACGAGCTGACGCACTACAACTACACTATGGGGTGACGGCATGCAAAGCACCCTGCGATTAATGAGAAACTGTACGGTTTTTAGGACAGCCGCATTTATCAATATCCAATAAACATATGGTGCCAGCTTAACCGAAGGCAAGACGTATAAGATATGCAACACATGTGGGTTTAGGTATTCTCATGCAAGTCGAAAGCGATATCGAGGTTAGGTACCTCGTCGACAAGAAGGGGAAAAAGACGGACGTCGTGCTCACCGTAGAGGAGTACGAAGAACTCATAGAAGACCTCCACGACCTTTCGGTCGCCTTTGAGCGAAAAAACGACGCGAATATACCGTACGAAGAAGTGCGCGAACGGCTAAAACGCGATGGCGTCTTATAAACTTATAAACTCATTTTCAAGGCCACCGCCGAACATGACTTACGACGATTAGATAAACAGATAATTGCTCGCATTGACGCTGAACTGCGAGCGCTGACGCTGGACCCGTTCCCGGGTGGGCACGTAAAGCTGAAGGGCAAGTATCGGCTGCTTCGCGTGCCGGTAGGGGGGTATCGAATCATATACAGCGTCTCGACTTCGACGACCGAGATCTTTGTGTGGTACATCCGCCACCGCAGCAAAGTGTACCGCTCTTTGCGCTAATCAATTCCTTCAGTTTACTAGGAAAACGCGAAACGCCCCTCACGACAAGCAAAATGGTCCTGCGAAGTTCTCCCACTATTAAAAATGGTTGAGCGAGTTCCTTTGATGCTGGAGCTTCAGCTGCACTCAATCTGCTAAAACGCTCGGCTCTTCTGTTTGACGTCCTTGCTGGCCCGACTTGCTAATCCCGTGCTGCGTCTTTTCCCAGTAAAATGGTTTTGTAATGAGTTGTATAGCACCTTTCCAACCCGCCATGCTGATCATGGCCCAATAGATGGGGACAAGCAGCGCAAATGGAATGAGCGAGTACTTCCGTTCTTTCACAGCAGCAATAACCTGTGTGGAAAGAAAGAACGCATTACCGACAACCAAGTTGAAGAAACAGATGTACGTCAGCGGGTAGTACACCAAGAAGGGAAAGATGCCTGGAATCAAGATCGCGAGAGCCGTCGTCAGCCATAGTATGGGATTAATAAGGACGACAAAAATATTACTGCCTAGGGTGAGCTGAAAGAGTGCAAATTTGTACCATCCTAACTCTGCACGTACCTGACGTGGATGGCGCATATGTACGAGATATGTCTGACAAAACCCCTTAATCCAGCGAGATCGCTGTCGGATCCAGTTCCAAAACTTTGTGTTCGCCTCTTCATAGGTGTAACTGTTTAACATGGACGTTCTGAGCTTCTTTCGTGCGATCCGCATGCCGAGATCGGCATCTTCTGTCATGTTATAGGGGTCCCATCCACCCAAGTCGCGAATCGCTTTGGTCCTGAAGTAGTTGCTTGTTCCTCCGAGCGGGATCGGTGCCCCGATTCGATCTACCCCGTGAAGATAGAAATCATAATGATATGAGTATTCTAGAGTGAACCAGCGAGTGAGTATATTATCCTTAGGATTATAGAAATTCAAGCGAGATTGCAGGCACACGCAATCCTGATCAACGTGAGAAAAGGCTAACACAGCTTTCTTTAATTGATCGGAGTCCATATCGTCTTCAGCATCAAATATAACACAGAATTCGCCTCGCGCCCTTTGAAGGCCATAATTGCAGGCACGGGGTTTTGTGTGAATATCGGCATCTGGAACAATGACTGGTTCAAATGGCTTGAGGAACTCGTGGTACTCGTCGGTGCTCATGGACTCCGGAACCATCTCTGGCTCGCCAAATAGACCCAATCTGCGGGCTGCACCGATTGTTTCCTCATCCTTTTCCTCCATCAAAACCTTAATATCGAGTTTATCTTTCGGGTAATCTATCCGATGTAAGTTCCTGAGTAAACGCGGGAGCATCTCTGGCTCGCCATATATAGGCAAAAACGCGGTGAACACGGGAAGTGTGGCGTCATCGAGCTTCTCAACGTCTTCAGTTCGTATTGTAACCTCAGATCGTGAGCCTAGGAATCCAATTAACGATAAACCAAATTTGAACAGATTCAGCCCAAAATATACGATATTTATCAAGGAAAAAAGTAGAATAAGTGACAGTGGATAATTTCCTAAGAACAACAGAAAAAAGCCGACTAAGACGGCGATGATACTGTATTTCTGCCAAGGGACTAAGACACCGTATGCTGATTCATCGGGCGATCTTTCTCGTAATTCCTCCAGCGCTCTATATGTATGTATCTCGGTGTACCCTTGATCAATAGCCCCCTCAATAGCATCGATTGATGCCACGCGTATCGTAATAGGCACTCTGAAGATGTCCTCGAGCTTTGCAAAAAAAGTGGTATTGAGTGGGTTTGCTGTGATTAGCTCTGCCCCCTCGCGTGAGAATTTTACCAAAAATATCAGATTCTCTTTCATTACCGCATACGGCAACCCGGAGGCCAAGTAACTCTTGCTTAAGATTTGCTCCTTTGGGAAAAAAACAAGATGCAGGGCATCTGCTAATGCTTTGAAAAAAGGTTCAGGTACAGCGATCTTGCGGCGATTTAGCTCGAAAATAAGACTTTCGGCTCTGATGTCGTCGTTTTCAAGGACGGTTTTATCTTGGATTCCGTATTCTGTGAGCAGAGCGACAAGATGATCTCTGGTGATTGCCATCTCTAGCCCCGTGGAATCCTCGTGATACCCCATCCGTTTGCGCTGAGAAGGCCGTCCTTACTAGGTTCTTACACTCACTTGCTGCCTTTTTCCAATGAATGCAACGTTTCTAGCTTTTGAAGTCGTTCTTCTATGAAGTCCGTCACTTTATCCTCGTCGATTCTCTCGGCAGCACGTCGTTCTTTTAGCTTCTCCTCCATTACCTGTAACAAATCAGCCGGACCAAAAGGTTTAACAATGTAGGCTTTTGCTCCCAAGTTTACACATCGAATCGCGTTATCTAAGCTCGCGTGCCCCGTCAGCATGATTTTAATCATCCGCGGCTTGATCTCCTGGAGCTGCTCAAGCAGCTTGGTGCCCTCCATATCAGGAAGTTTTATGTCCAAGACCGCGATGTCAAACCAGTCGCTTTTTGCCTTGCGAATGGCTTCGCGCGCTGTTTCTGCTGTTTGGACGGCGTAGCCTTCGCTCTCGATGATGTCTTTGGAGCTCTCGAGGATGGCCAGATCGTCGTCAACAATGAGCACGGTGTTCTTTTGGATGGTATCACTTCCCTGCTGCAATATGGTCAGAAAGGCCAGAAAGGCCAGAAAGGCCACCGATGCCAAGTGAGGGCGTTAAAATAGTCTCCAGAAGGCTTACCATTTGTATTCTCGCTGCGACTATGTATTGGCCTGATGGGGGAGCTTGCCGCGAAGCAGCTCAAGCAAATTGGTAATGACGTTGTCAGCATACATATGCGTTGCGTCTTCCCGCTGCATCGCTCTTTGATCGCACTCAGCCGCCGGCTAACGCAGGATTAGGACAAAATGGTCATTGCGTCGGCCAGCTCCTTTATCTGTGATGCCCCGTTCCAACCGGTGTTGTACGTGCTGAAGTCCTCTTTGAGGTGTTGAAAAGCGGCACGCTGACGAGGGGCGCAGCTGCGATGATGACAATGATGAGCGGGTAGCCGCGATTCACTACTCCTTCGTCTAACTGAACAAGTAGCCTTGCAGCGATTCAAACGCTTTGAGAGCGGCGTCACTCTGCGCTTGCGTTAAAGATCTCCCGCCGTAGTGGACGAGTTCGTAGGAGGTGGTCAGCTCCCGCAAGGCGTCCCTCACGCCGGGTAGCGATGCCTGAATTGCCCAGCATTTTTCCGAGTGCGTCATTTGTGCGGACAGGCGGATATGAGCAGCTTCCGAAAGTGATGCTACCGCTGTGTCAAAGAGCGTTGAGATGGCCAATTCGTCATCTTCTTGTCTGAATGCTTCGCGTGCCTGGTCAAGTGCTGCAGCGTGCTTGTTAATCGCCTCAGCTGCTGTGGGCCGCGCCTTCACGGGCGGTGCCTTCACGGGTGGTGCCTTCACGGGCGGTGCCTCCATAGGCGGTGCCTTCACGGGCGGTGCCTCCATAGGCGGTGCCGGCAGCAGAGGCTCCGATTGTATTTCGCGCCATTCTTCTGGAAGCTCACCAGCAGGCTTGGCGACCCCCTCCTGTTGAATCGCCGAATGCGCCTGTCTGCCTAATCTGCGGCGATATAAAAAGATGCAGAGGAGTATAACCAATATGAGCACAGCAATTACGACGACCCCCTCTATCAAATTGGCAGTGATCTGAACGGTTGCGCTTACAGCCTGATCGAGCGGCTGGCCGCTCGGATCAAAGATCGTATACACGGTGGTGCCGCTGAGCACAGCAGGTAGGTAGTAACCAGTGGCGGGAAAATGAAGTCTGCCGCTCGGCGCAGGACTCGCCAGCGTGGGTGAGGGGATATCGTGCGCCGATGCGCATCCCATCGTGATGATGGTGAACATAACGACTGCAACGGCGCACACGATGAGAGTCTGTTGTCTTAACGGCACATGCTTATCCTGCAAATTACACGAGAGACGCTCTGATCTGGCTTAGGATTATTGTGGAAGGTATATAAAAAAGCTGCTTTGTGTGCGTAGCACGGCACAAATCTAAAGCAGCGTTCAGCACGCTCTTTAATAGCCTCTTAGCGGTCTGCTTGAGATTGCACATTAAGATTATATGGTCATTCGCGCCCACGTACGCGCTATGAAAGACCTCAAAACGAAAGAGCGTTTTATTGAATTGCAGGGCCAGGGGCTCCCGCTCGCTAAGATAGCAGCCGAAATCAACGTCAGTAAGCCACCTTGATCAATTGGGAACGCGACTTCAAAGAGGAGATCGATAACCTGCAGGCGGTGGAGCTCGAGGCGATGTACGACAAGTAATACCTTTCGGTACGTAAGAAAGTGGAGTTTTTTAGTGACGTACTAAGTAGGATTCAGGACGAACTTGAGACACGGGACTTGTCGACGATCCCGACAGATAAGCTGTTTGCGATGTACGCGCACCGCCCAGGCAAGCTGTTCGGTCAAGGGGGGAGACTCTAACGCGCGACAGCCCTTTTGAGGCCCTCAACCTCGCAAGGAGGGACCTTAAAGCGGGGGAATGGCATCACCG
>JBAXDW010000046.1:0-9700 GCA_037140755.1 Methanobacteriota archaeon | reverse complement strand
AATTGTTGTGTACACTTCTCTAATGTATCGGCAACGAGTTCATCAACATCAGTTGCAATGAGCGCTAATCTGAGCCAAGAGTTAGTTGCGGCCCGGCACGAGGTTATATCGGAGGCCTTGATGTTGATAACTAACTTCTTCTCCGTCTTGTAGATTCTGACTGACGATCGCGCTCCGGCTATGGCAATGGTCTCTAGCTCGGGAGAGATCGATTGGTACAGATATTCGACATTGCGGGCATCTATGAGATACGTTGAACTCAGTGCTTTGTGATTCGGTGTGTTACTCAGTGCTTTGTGATTCGGTGTGTTATTCATAGTGCCGCTCATTTCCTACGTGCGATGATCTGTTGCGGGGCCACACGGGCACTTTTCCTACAGCACCTTCACCTTTTTGATAATCGTGGGCCGCTCCTTTATTAATATGCGATGGCCGCAATAGGGACATCTGATTCCGCCGTACTCAGATTCTATTTCGACCTCGCGCTTACAGCGAATACATTTGTAAACCGTATAGATCACCTTATGAATCTTGTTAAAGCTGTTCTTGTTCTTCGCTCGCGCGACGAATAGAACGTGCAACGGTCTTTCCCACTGAGGTTTCGGGTATGTACGCACCGCCGGCAAACGTCGTGTGGCATTTTGCGCACGTCCATATACCGGTCCCTTTTCGTGACACCGCCTTCCGTTCGCACGCTGGGCACTTGTGTGCCTGGTTCATCGTCGATTCAACATCGGCAATTCGCTTGCGGATCTTGCGACCATATCGTGGGCCGAAGCGGCCCGCTGAACGAGTCTTTCTTCCCTTCTTGTGCGCACTCTTCTTAACCATCCGTGGAACCACCAAAAACATCTTCTCTGATCTGCATCGCTTTACTGCTCGCGAGCTTCACGATACGTAAGATCTCTTCTGTTGAAAGAGTGCCGGTCCCGCTCTTTTGCATTCCGGCTAAAGTACCCTGCTCGCCGGAGATGACAGTGATTCTTGAGGATGCGATAGTTTCTTCATCTAATGACGGATCGAGCATGATCTCACCATCCAGGTCAACAGCGGTCACGGCGATCGGAGATTCTTTGATTGGAAGCGCTGCGTCAGGCCCATAGCCGTATCGCTCTAGCGGCATTTTTGCGTTTACGAGAGCCGCGAGTGCGCCCAAGGCAGCGGCGTCTATAAGATTTCCATCGTGGTCTAGAACATGCACGTCGATGAAAATGAGCCATACCTTACCATCAGGCAAGGTTAGTTGAGACAAGTCAATGGCGCCCGATTCACGAACGCCGCGATCTACCACACGCGCAAGCTCTATCGCATTTTCATTGGGCGGACCAGGTTCAAAGGACGGAGAGGCTAGCGGCACGAGCTCAACGTTGGTTATTATCACGCCGGTATCAGGAGAGTCGGCAAAAGGCTCTCCAGGCTGTAGCTTTACGCCAACCAGAACCTGCGTGTTGCCTATCCTTACTCTCGCCGACCCTTCAGCTTTGCCTATTAATCCAACCTCGACCTGTATTGGACGATACTCATCGAGCGCCCGTCCGTCTGCTCTCTCACTTCGCTTGGCAAGCCCGTATATGTAATCTTTTCTTATCTCAGCAATGACCTCATTCATGTTCTTCTCCTTGATATTTCTGAATTAGGGCCTCTCTCTGCATTTCAGATATGCTCGCGCAACCGATCTTCCCAAGTTCTAACGCTTGCTCAAACTCGTCTAGTGTTAGATGACCATCCATTTGGAGCAGCGTAACTTCCCCTGTTCGTACGTCCATAGCGATTGGCATATCTGCTTGACCGTAATTGTCCTCCTCTTTCACGAGATCGAGCACGACGGTGTCATCAACTTTGCCCACAGCGCACGAGGATATAAGACCACGCATCGGCACCCCCGCGTCGGCCAACGCGACGGATGCTGCATTTATCCCAGCTGATCGAGTGCCAGCATCTGCCTGAAGAATCTCCACGAAGATGTCAATTGTTGACCTTGGATAGACCTCTTTGATGATGACGGGATCAATTGCTTCTCTGCTCACTTTTGAGATCTCTATACTCCTTCGGTCTGGACCTGGTCGTTTTCGTTCCTCTACGGAAAAAGACGCCATATTGTAGCGGTACCTAATAATTGCGCGGTTCGCTTCCTGTAAGTGCCGGGGGTGCACTGCCCTCGGCCCATAAACGGCGGCAATCACCTTGTTCCCACCGTGTTCGACATAACACGAACCATCAGCCCGTTCGAGCACGCCGACTTCAAATTTGATTGGACGTAACTCGTTGGGAAGACGATCGTCTATTCTCTTACCGTTTTTAATGAACTCCATGTTTTTCTTCCTCTAGAAACTTGGTTATCCTGTCTGTAAGTCCTGACGTATGGGCCTCTTGCTCTATCCGTTTGATCACTTTGACAGCTAGCTCTTCATCCGACGCTTTTCCATTGATCCAAATCCGGCCGTTTTTTCCGACGAAGATGTTGACGCTGAGTTTTTCCTTGAGCAAGCTGATCATTGATCCGGCCCGTCCGATAACCCGCGGGACTTTTGTATATGACACCTCGACGACCCTGCCACTTCGCAGCACGCGCAATTGGCCTTCTCGGGGCGCGAGCTCTATTTTCATTGACCGATCCACATCCACTACCTCGAAGATCGCGAGGTCGCCTACGCGCATAATCTTCGCCATTTCGCTCGATTCAATGCGGCGCGGGTACTCTGAGATATGCATGAGCGCTTCGTATGGTGAGTTGATGTCGACTCTCCAATTTGAGAAGCTAATGTCTGATACCATTCCAATGACTACGTCGCCAATCGTTGGGAGGTACTTTCCAGAAAGGGGAATTACGCGTATCTTTTCCCTTTCATCAGCAAGTCCGTATATCAATGAGTATACTTTTCCATTCTCCACGTAGGTCCCTTCTGCAGCTTTGGCAGCGTCATCTGATAGAAGGTCTCCGGGCACGACGATCGTCTTGTCGACTTTTTCTTGTTTTCTCATTTTTGTCCCCCCCGGGTAATAATTCGCGTCTCGGCTTCCCCTCTTGATAATCGATTAACGAGCTCATAGAAATCGTTTTGCAGTCCTGCAGGAAACCGGACCACACCGATCCAAGAGCCGTCCTGTTGCCACTCCTGTTTGACAATCTTGCCGAAGCGCTGAATGGCCCCTTGTGATTTTGCAACGTAGTGGGTCGGTACCTTGACAGCGATATCTACTTCTTCAAACCTGATGGGTATGAGTGGTCGGATTGCTTTTAGTGCGATATTGACTTGTTCGTCGACGCTTTTAAAAGGATCGACGTTGACTTTTGCTTCTTCAAGTGCCTTTTCTATTCGCTGTGGTGGATGGGGCAAGCCGGTTTGGGGATTTATAGCATTAGCAGCGATGGTATCGACTAATTGCTTTCGCTTGTGCTCTTGAATATTACGCCTCTGCTGAGCGGTGAGATGAAGGTCTCCTTCTGTAATTATGCGCTTTGCAATAGCTGTAGGGTCTGTTGTGCCAAACACGTTTTTGAGGCCTTCATCAGATGCTTTTTCCCCTTTTGACGCGTCTTTGAATATCTCTTCAATCGCTAGTACAGCATCCATGTCAATATCACGACCTTCTCGCAATGATAAAGCATTTTCGGGGTCAGCAAGCACTTCAAAGTGTTCGCCGCCTCTTGAGAATCGAGCGACAACTGCGTTGTCGAGAGATACCATCTATATGCTCCTTAGTGCCGTTCGTTTATGCAGGCGCGAAAAAATCTGAAACCATCACTCTTTAGGCATCGAATCGAGCACGCTCTTCGTATACGCTTTGAGCTCATCCGTGCCTAACTTTTTAAAACGTTTATCTTTCGCATATATAGCAGCAATTTCGATGGTGTCGACTGTAATCTTGCCTTCAGTTGCTTTGTAGAGCGCTTCAAGCCCGAGTCTTATGGCGTTGTCAATATCGGCGTTTTCATCATACTTCTCTTCGAGAAACTCCATAACGGAATTTCTCCCCGAACCGATGCCCGTGGCCTTGACCATTAAAAGGGCGCCACTAGGGTCTGTTTCAAAAAGGCGCGGGCCCGAATCATCAATACCGCCTATAAGCAATGCGGTCCCATAGGGCCTAACGCCGCCGTACTGCGTGAAAGTTTGTTTATGGTCAGCAATCTTTTTCGCGAGTGTTTCAATCCCTATGGGTTCATTATACACAACACGATTTATCTGCGCGTCGACACGGGCACGGTCGATCAATGCTCGAGCGTCAGCCACAAGGCCGGAAGTCACGGCGCCAATATGATCGTCTATCTGGAAGATCTTCTCGGTGGATTGGGGCTCTAGAAGCCGACTTGAGATACGTTTATCCACGAGCAGGACCACGCTATCCTTTGCTTTTATACCGACAGACGTGGTACCCCTTTTCACAGCTTCGCGCGCATACTCTACTTGAAATAGCCTACCGTCCGGTGAAAACACGGTGATTGCCCTATCGTACCCCATTTGTGGTGCCATCTGCATTATATTAGCCTCTCGTTGTCATCTATCGTGATGCCGATGAACTGGACATCAGCGCGATCAATAGTCTCTCTATCTTCTGGAATTATATCAATTTCCTTGCCGCATATCCTCACTGCTTTCCCGGATATGGGCACTGTCACATAAGAAGATATAATGCGTCGTATTTTCTCTTCAATTTGTAAATACTTTTCTATAGCAGCCTTTATCGTTCCTGAAGTGCCTATAGTCGTCACGCATACCCGATTGTTCTTGATTTTGCCTATGCTTGCTAACACCGCTTGTACTTCGGGAACGTGTCGGAAGTCACATCGTACAAGTCCTTTTGTCCCGTCAAACGCGACGACTCTGACGCTCAGCTTGCTCACGCCAACATCTCCAAAAAGGCTTTTTGCAGTTCTGGCTATCTCTGTATCCAGATCCCTTGCTTTTATGGGATCTTCAAAGCTCAGCCTGAAGGCAACGTAACGATAGTTGTCTCGCAAAGTAGGCGAAAGTGGCTTCATATGCTCGCCTCTTTTTTCTGCACTCTGCGTTCTAAAATACTCAGCGGTGCTTTAGACAAGGCGATTTCAGCTTCCTGATCAGTAAAAAGCAAAAGCCTTGCGAGCGCTTTAAGTTGACGGGGAGCTCGCAGGTCTAAGTGTGAATAGGCATCACTCGTAATAATGACCTGCACTTCAAACTTCCGGCACAATGAGACGTTTCTGCGCTGGAATGCGAGTAAGCGAGATCTCTCCCGTTCTTCTGTTTTCCAAAAAAAATCTAAGCTCAAGCCTAGCGCGACTTCGTTTTTCTCGGCGAGTTTTGCGGTTACTTGGTTTATGCCGCTGTATTTCCCCCTTTCGGGGTGCATTAAAACATCGACTCTATCGTCCTTGCACGCTGCCCTGTTAATTCGCTCATCTCCACCGTGCACGCTTACGATTGTCGATATATCTCTAAAGTACGCAATTTTCTTACGTAAATCGCGAACGGTAGCCGCGACAATTTCTACACCTAGGGGTAAACTCGAATCTGGAAACTGAGACCAATACGGCGAATGGGCCGTTGCTACGATTTGAGCGAAGCCTAGAATGTAAGCTGCGAGGTTGAGCCGTTTTAGTGTGTCTGCCCCTTCGGGAAAGGCGTGAACGCCTATATCAACATATGCATTCATTGTTTAATACATCGCGAGCAATCTCGACCGCTATCTCTACTCGAGCTGGATATGCTGCTATCCTTGCTCGAACAACTATTGGGTCGTTTGTCCCTAGCTCTAGGGCCCCACATGCAGCTGTCTGTTTGTTGAATTTCACAACGAGGGTGCATCTTTCGCTGAGATACTGAGGAATTTGCCTTCGCAACTGCATTAAGTCACGTTTGGGGAGTTTATTCCTAATCGCGTCAATAACTTGGCGTATCGCTTGAGCTTCTCCTGTTTGTGCTTTAAGAACCACGATAGCGTTTCCGAAGTGACCTGTGACTGGTTGGCGATCGATTCGCACGTTTTCTGGCACGATCAAGCGGAACGCTGTAGCGACTTTGCTCTCATCTTCAGTGCCTTGGACAAAAGCGCTGACGGCTATGCTGTGAAATGCTTTTTTTCGCCGGACGCGGTGGGTCGTTGCCATTCACGATAAGAAGTAGAGCAATGCCTGGGAAAGGGATTAGGTCCCTCTATGTCCGTGAGAGCTAAGTGAGGGCACCGTTTTTTCGGCGCCTCGACCTTTTTTCCCTAGACCGCGGCCTTTTTGACCTGCACTTGTTTTGCCCCTAAAAGCGCGCCCCCGTGAAGACGCTGTCCAGCTAAGACTTCGGTCGCTAAGGATGCGGGGGTGGTTTGGGTCAATAAGTATTATTTCATACCACTTCGATTTCCCGTCTTGTCCTACCCAGTAAGAGTTTAACACTTCTAAGTTTGGGAATTTACGCGAAGCACGTTCCTCTGCAATGCGCTGTGAGCTTTTTCGAGCAGTCAGCCTCTTCACTCCGAGATGCTTTGTCCTTCGGCCTCCGCGTGGACGCTGTTTCCTTCTGCCTCCGCGCCATGTTCTAACTCGAGCTGTGATTACACCTTGTTTCGCTTTATATCCTAGATCTCTTGCTCGATCAAGTCGCGTAGGCCGTTCGATGCGAATGACTGACGGTTCGCGCCGCCACGTTTGCAGTCGCTGCCACATAAGGCTTTTGACGTAACTGCGTTCGGGCGTTTTCCAGGCATCCCGTATGAATCCGTACATAGATTTCATTTCTTATCCTCTCGTGGTCGGTTCAGCTTTTATGCTACATTCCTAAGGATACGTGTTGCGCGCCCAATGGGGCGCTGATAACAAAAGAAGATCATGAAACATATATCTTTCCTACTTGGTACGCGAAGTCGTGACTATTTTGATTATATCGCCGTTTTCCAATTCGTGATGCTCGCCAAGCCGCTTTTTCGAACGTGCGTCTATAGCGTATATAAAACCGCGTCCGATATCAGAATGAATTTTAAATGCGAGATCTTTTGCATTCTTCCCTTTTTTAATTAAGAATGCATCTGGCAAGACTCTTCCTTGCTTGTCCGACCATCGGTGTTCGTCTTCGACTGGATATACGACGATGTATCTAAGCACGTCGAACACCGTCGTGTTTAGGCACTTTTGAACCCCTGTGGCACCACCATCAATGAACTTCTGTAAGCGCTCAAGAGCTGTTGTTTGTTGCTGATTTAGCGATGCAACTATCGTGAAATGAGTGTCACCCGGGACATAAGCGACGAGTCCTTTCTGCTGGGCAAGTCGTAGCGCAAGTTCAGCCTCACCGCTTGTTGCCACTGCATCTTTGCACGCGTCCGCGATCCGTGCAAGGTTGTGCGACGAAGCGACGTCTTTTTTGTTTGCTGCTATCACTATGGGTTTTGCGATCATTCTCACTTGTTGCGACAAGTTTACAATATCCGCACGCTGCCAGCTTTCTGGCGACTTGTCGAGAAGTCCAAGCTTCAACACGGCGTTTTTAATTTGGTGTTCCTCTATGTTGAGTCCTGCTAGCTGAGTAGCGATCACGTGCGATACGTTGTGCTCGAGCTGCGTTTTCTTGGCGAGTCTTTGCCAGTTCTTTTCGATGATGCCAGCAATCCACAACGAGATCTCGCTTTCGAGTAAGGCGATGTCTTCTAACGGATCGTGCGAGGGCGCGCCGAGCACGTTGCCCTCTATGTCAGTGCCACCTGAAGCGTCAATCACGTTTATGATCGCCTCTGATTGGCGGAGGTTGTCGAGGAAAGTATTGCCGAGTCCACGCCCCTTGTGAGCATCTGGAACCAAGCCAGCGACGTCAACGAGCTCGATAGGGACAAATCGTACCCCGTCCACGCAGTGGCCGCACCGGGCTTCAAGCTGCGTGCACGGACACGGCACGCGCACACTCGAAGAGCCTCGATTAGCGCTGATGGTTGTAAAAGGATAGTTTGCTATCTCGACGTTTACAAGTGTTGCAGCTTTGAAAAAGGTTGATTTGCCTGTATTGGGCTTGCCGGCAAGAGCGATTGACAAGCTCATTTAAAGATCACATCCGCTTCTTGAAGCAGCTGTTTTGCCCACTGTAGCTTTTTCTTCTTTATGGGGCTAACGTTGCTATCAAAAAAATCAAATCCGATCGCGCTGACTTTTCGGGCGCCGTACTCTTTCGCTAAAAAGACCGCTCTGTCTCCATCGGTAAAACCGCCTATGTTGAGCACATTTGTCAGTGGCCGAGCCTGCGTCGTACCAAGCACGGTACTTAATGAGGGGACATGTGCCTCTATGGCATTAATATTGTCTCCATGGGCGTGAATAACCATGATCGCGCACATAGCATTTGCGAGCTTCAGATCTTTGATGCTCCCGTCTAGATCGGATACGATTACGTGGGGAATAACCCCCTGCGCCAAAAGCATAGAAGTGGCACCATCGGCCGCAATGATCGTCTCTCGAGCCTCAATTTTGCCGCTTTTAATGTCGCGAATTAAGGTCGGCGCTTTGCCGCAAACGAGGACTTTGCGTCCATTGATGATGTGGAGGAGTTTGCTTTTTGTCGACTCAAAGCTTCCTTTTAAAGTCAACAAGTGGGACAAAATGCAAGCGCAACGCTCATCTTTAGCAATGTCAAATCCGAAATCACGCACGATCTCTCGGTAGATAGGACCCCACTCTCTCAGGTCCATGAGCTATTCCGCCAGTGAGATCGATATTGGATTGCCTTCGATCATCCACTCTTTGCTAAGTCGCGCGTCTGTAACTTCCCCCTCTACGAGGGATATCGAAAGCGTCTCATCTTTGACATAAGATTCAAATGCTTGAATCGCCTCTGAAACTTCGGCCGAGCACCGGTAACCGACCCTAATTCGAGCGGTGTAAGCCAAATCCAGCTCCTTACGCATGACTTGTATTCTCCTCACAATCTCTCGAACGAGCAATTCTCGGCGGAGTTCGACGTTCAATTCGGTGTTTAAAAAGACGCTAAGCCCCCGGTCCTCACTTTTTATTAGGCCAGGCTTTGTTTTTTTCGAGATAGTCAAATCTTCCTTTGACAAATTGATTGTTTTTCCAGCGACCTCTATCTTTATGCCATTATCTAGTTTCTCAAGCACTTCACGAGGCGCTAAGCTGCTCAGCTCTTGTTTGATTTTGGGGACTAAATCCTTATATTTAGGCCCGATTTTGGCGAAATTCAGGCCAACGTGGTACTCGATGAGACTCTCTTCGTTTGTTTTGAAATCGATAGTTTTTAAGTTGAGCTCATTCTTGACTATCGCCTTAAGCTCATCGCTCTTGAGTTCAGGTCCAATGCAGATCATTTCTTTAAGCGGCTGTCGTGTTTTGATGTGAGCTGAAGATCGCGCAGCCCTTCCCGCTTCGACGATTCGCTTGGTATAATCCATCTCTTGCTCGGTTTCAGGAATCAAGCGATTAGCGTTCGAATCGGGATAAGACTCCAGGTGAACGCTTTCTTTGGCCCCTTGAGCGTAGCGAGAAAGAGTTTTGTATAAATGCTCGGAAATAAATGGCGTAAAGGGGGCGATGAGTTTGCTTAATGTGCTTAAAGTCTCGAAAAGAGAGACGTAAGCGGAGACCTTGTCTAAATCTCGTTCGTTCTTCCAGAAACGCCTCCTTGATGTTCTGACAAACCAATTGCTTAGCTCTTCAATGAATGAGTCTATTACGACGGTTGCTCCGTAGTAGTCGTACCTGTCCATATGCGTTACTACTTCCGAAACC
>JBAXDW010000045.1:0-9728 GCA_037140755.1 Methanobacteriota archaeon | reverse complement strand
TCGAAAACAAGGGCGTTGAGCACACTAGCGAGAGTATGCCGCTGCGTTTCGGTCGGCACGATTCTAGCCTCTTGACCAGGAATGAAGTAACGGCCCTGAGTAACCGGCAGGTCGGCCACGAGCCGCTCGAGCTGTTCAGAGGGGGCAATGAGCGCATCGTTATTGCTGCTGCTTTCAGTGATGCCGAAGATGGTATCAATGAGCGTAATCATAGCCGCCCGTTCGTCGCGGCTTCGTATACGAGCTAAGTAGACGTTTGTCAATTCCTTGCCAAGGAGACGCAGAAATGCGGGTTCAGGCACATCCGTCTTAATAGCCGGCGACAATCGCCTTCCAAGCCGTATTAAATCTCGTAGACTGAAGATGTAGGGTTCTTTTTCCTCCTTACCGATGACTTTCGAGTCCGCTTGTTCCTGTAAGGTGATGTGGAAAAACGCGATAGAATACGCCAAATGTGCGGGAATCCCAAACAACCCGCTCAGAATCTCAATCAAATCTTCTTCGCTCAGTTCCCTCTGATATTGTACTTTGAATCTAGAGACGAACACCTGCGAAAGTCGTTCCCGTTGCGCATAACTTAATGGGTTCGCAGTGGCAAACAGCCGGAATTCGCTCGACGGCTCGACAAGGCGTTGATCGCCATTCTCTGAATACACAAACTTGCCAGTAATCAGGTAGTCATTCAGTATCTCGAGGACTTCAGAGGTTGCAAGGTTCAGCTCCTCAAGAACAAGCCACGTACCGCGTTTGGCTGCTTTGAGGACGATTCCATCCTGCCAGACAAAGATTCCTTGGTGGTTTGGCTTTACGCCGCCTATGAGTTCTGACTTAGAAACGTACGGATTGAGCGTGTAAGAGATGTGTTCGTAGCCTAGCGTCTCTGCTAACCACTTTATCAAGAAGCTTTTTCCAGTAGACGTGGGACCCATCAGCAAGAGCGGGTGGCGTAAAAGATACGCTGAAGCAATCGCGTTCAGCATCTCGTAAGCGGCCTTGGTTACGATACACAGTTGGGCACTAGTGCGCAGCCTCTTTTTTTTCATTGAGAGGTGACCTACGTGAAGGGAGTCCCCTTCCAACTGGACAAAGGGAGAATATGCGCCAGAAAGCGGCGTAGACAATGACTTATTCAATTCCTCACCTAGCTCGCGAATCGTCTCCTCGAATCCCTCCTTATCGTATCCTAGTAGTATCGCACGCGCGACGCTTCCGAAAAGATTTTGGGCCGCAACACGAACTTCAGCAGACTCGTCATCTAGCGCTTGTTCCAATACATGCAGATTAACGGTACTTCCCCTGTCGATCTGTCTTGGGTAGACTTGATCCAGCGCTTCGACGGCGTTTCGACGCACGTCGGAGTCGTGATCGGTCAGGAGCTGTTCCAGTGGTGCTATATCAAGCTCTTTCCCACGCTCAATGAGCGCTGCGTAGACGTCACCAAGAGCTTTAGCCGCTGCTATGCGAATTGCTGCATCTTTGTAGCGCACCTATTTCTCTATTTTTTTAACCCTTATAGAGGCCGTCTTGCTTCGAAGAAGCGCAGGATATATCAGGCCCAGTGCTTCTACGGCGGCTCGGCGGACCTGTGGGTCGTGATCAGTGAGGGGGGGCTCTATGAGGGCAGTATCAACCGGTTTCACACGTTCAATGAGTGCTGCGTAGACACTACTTAGCGCATCTATTGAAATCCGACGGATTTCATCGTTTGATTCCAGTAGAGCGTACTGGAGTAACGTGCTATCAACCGGTTTCCCACGTTTAACGAGTGCTGCGTAGACGTCGCCTAGTGCGCTCATGGTTGCTTTACGCACCACCCAAGATCGATCGTTGACGGTGGCCTCAAGTCCTTTGAGATCAACGTCTATGCCGCGTTGAATGAGGGGTGGGTAGATATTGCTCAGTGCTTCGACAGTCGCTTGACGCACTGCCCAGTATTCATCATTGAGTCCGGTTTCCAAACGGGGCAAGTCGACCTCGACGCCGACCTCGATCAGGGCCGGATAGATGATGCCCAGCGCCTCTACCGTTGCTTGCCGGATATAATCAATAATCCCGTCCAAGCCCATTTCAATCTGCTCTAAGTCAATCGATTTTCCGTGCCTGATGAATGCCGGATACACAGCACTCAGAACGTCGGCTGCTGTCTCGCGGACTCCCAGAAACTCACTGCTAATAGCGCGCTCAAATATTGATAAGGAGGGCACTACGTCGCGGTCGAGCAGCGCAATGTAAACACTGCCAAGGGCAGTCAAGAGCGCCTTCTGAACTTTTTCGTCACGGTTTACGATATCTGCTTCGAGAGCAGCGATGTCAACATCCTCGCCGCACCCTATGAGTTGTGGATACACGTTACCCAACGCCCCAGCAGCGGCTTGACGGACCTCTGCGTCATGATCGGTCAGGAGGAGCTCTATGGGAGCAATGTCAACCGGTTTCCCACGTTTAACGAGTGCTGCGTAGACGTCGCCGAGTGCGCTCACGGTTGCTTTACGCACAACCCAAGATCGATCGTTGACGGTGGCCTCAAGTCCTTTGAGATCAACGTCTATGCCGCGTTGAATGAGGGGTGGGTAGATAGTGCTCAGTCCTTCGACCGTCGCTTGACGGACTGCCCACGCTTCATCGCGAAGCAACATTTCTATGAGACGAATGTCGATTTGTTTTCCTTCCCTGATGCGGTCACAAAACAGAGAGGCAAGAACGGCGACGGCCGCTTGGCGCGCCGTCCACGCGGCGTCAGTTAATTCGCCTTCTAATTCCTCCAGGATAATGTCCCGCAAAGAATTATTAGAAAACAAGCCGTAGGCGATTTTCCGTGCAGCAACTTGGGTCTGTTTGTTTGACGCAGTCACCAAACTGGTGAGCAAGCTAAGCAGCGCCTTGACAGTGGGACTCTCGCTATAGGTGATGAAAATCTCTATGAAAGAGCTCAGGCCCGCGGAAATAGACGTAACGAGTGCAGGCAGCCGAGGAGCCTGTGAGGTCAAATCCCGGGGTTCGAAATCCGCCAAAACGGCCTTAATGTGTTCCTCCTCTTCAATTATCGCTCGTATGATCCCTTCACTCTCTTGTTGTACCTGCGTGAAACCGTAGTGACATGCCTCAACGAAAGCGTCTTTGTCTGTTAAACCAGATTCTAAAAATAGCGTCAGTGCTTCAGTTGCCCGCTTTAGATCTCTGATTGTGAACAGGTCGGGAAATTCTTGCTTGAGTGTAAGGTAGACGCGAGCAACTAACGCGCCGAGTTCATCGGTGAACCTATCTTCAATGGTTTGAGAAGGCGCTCGGGCGTCATTTGCAGCGTTGTTTTTCAGCGAGTCATTATGATGAATCTGTGGTCACCTCTTGCTCAAGCACACGGCCCAGTGTCATAGGCAACTCGTCAACTGTCGCGACTTGTATCGGACGGTCGTATCGTGTGCGTATTGTCTTTGCCTGTTCCCCGATGCCGATCCCAACGACCTGTATGGATTTCGCTGCCGCAACGTCTTGCAGTTCTTTGAAGGTTAGGCCCGTGGTATTAACATTTCCTTCACCGTCTGAGACAACGATTATGAGTCGATACACGTCTTCGGGTTCCCGTTCGAAAAGGTCAATTCCCAGAGCTAGAGCGTCCGCATCTGCCGTCGCCCCTAGCGGAATGAACTGAGATACGTCCTCGAATACTTGCTCGCGCTCGTGCTGGGTGAAATTGTCGCCAAACGGCTTGTGGATGATAGGCGCGTCTGCGAAGCCGATGATCGCGTAATCGATTCCAAGATAATCGAACGCTTCCATAAAGAGTAACACCCCTTGTAACGCGGCAGTCCGTTTTGGCTCCTGCATTGAACCTGATTCGTCTAAGAGCAACATAATCCGATGATCCAGATGGGTTGGCCGTCGGCGCTTTAAGAACACATCAAAGTCTTTCTTAGTTGTTGGCAAACCCTGCTGTATCTTTCGTGTAACGTCCATCACTCGACGCAAATCTGGTTTCTGACCGGAAGGGTAGTAGCCTTCGTACTTTGGCTTGCGATTTTTGGCAAGGATATTCTCAAGCGTTCCAACAAGCATCTGCAGTAATCCTGACACCGCAGCATATGCCCTGTTGTATTCATTCGCGTCCCTACTGCGTTCGAAGTGGAGGCGTCGGCGTTGCGCGATAAGATCCCTGCGGGTGAACTCAGAGTGCGGCTTTTCTGGCGAGATTCGCATGCGTTCGCTGCTATCTCTCTTACTCCTACTTCTTTTTTCAATAGCATCTGCTTCAAGTGATTCGGGCGCACTACGCTTTGCAGCGAGCCGATCGGCGAGTTCTTTTGAATGTTCCTCTATAAGCTGCTGTGCTTCTTGCTCTGGTGGCTGAAAATTGATCTCCGACGGATTCTCGCCTTCACCTAGTGGTTGCTGCCCGCGTTCAATCGTAAGTGTAAGGTTATCGGCAGCCTGTTTGAGCAGCTTTTTATACGGCTCTAAGATATGGTTCTGTATTTGCTCAGCTGCTTCCTGTGCATAGCGACGTTTTTCTTGCTCTGACGCACGACCAGGGGGATAGTGGTTAAAGATTGATTCAAAAAACTGAACGGTAGTTTCAAGGGCCACACTAACCTCTGGATTAATCAAGTAAGAGGGGGGCCTGCCAAACCTCCAAAAGTAAAGAACCGACAACAGATACTCGAGGTGTGGCAATACTTGGTAAGCCTGAATTGTTGAATTAGAGCGTTTTTGAACCTCTTTCTGCAGCTTATAACTGTATGACGTCGCTTGTAGGTCTTCTGAAAGCAGATCGTCGTAAATTAAATTTAAATATGGGGTTGTTCCTGTGAACGTGGCTTTCATCCAGTTATTTGCCCGCGGATCTTCAAAGGTATAAAGAAGCAATCGCAATGATTCGGTGGAAAGGAGGTGTGCGAACGTCGGATTTTTCTTGTCCACACGTGTTACCTGATAGTGACCGATTTCGTGCAACAACGAACCCACGATTTTGTCCGGTGGAGCTGTGATGAGGTCAATGAGGGGGAAGGTTATCGTGCTATTTTCATAGTCATATGCCCACCACTCGCCGGGAGCGACTTTTATGTCGACATCTTCTCCAAGTCCCGTCGAGATGATGGTAATCAAAGTACGCATCTTCTTGAGGAGGATGGCCTGATCGACCTTGCTTCTCGCGGCCAATTCTGCTACTTGTCTGTGTTGCGCCTCTGAGAGCTCAACACCGCCCTCTTGTGAGGAGGGTATCGACCTGCTGGACGCTGCGGGCTCTGAATCGGCGTGTGGCACCGCTTTCGCGCCCTGCCGTGCACGTTTTTCAGTTAAATGCACGCTTAAGGCATCAAACCACTCTTTTTCTGCAAAAACGGCGAAGCGCTCCGGCGTCCGCAGCACGTTAACCTGATCTGCAAGAAGGGGCAGAGAAAGTTCTTCGATAAGTCTGTCGCGGTTTTTTTCGGATCCCTCTAGCGCCAAGCAGCCGAACATATACTCAAACACACCGAGTCGGAACCCGACCGGTACACCTTCGCGTAGCAATGCATAGCTCAAATAAAGAACGTTGTCGTCTATACTCGCCAAAGCGACGTTATCTGCTTCATCGACGAGAGCAAGTGCATTAGCAGTAAGGACTGCCTCCAACAGGGGCATTTGGCGTAACTTATCGTTGCTGAGTGAGGCCCATATAGCGAAATCCCGTTCAAATTGAGCAAGCCCTCGTCTTAATTGTGCCTGTAACTCTAGTGGCAAACTGGCTAGATCGCTCTCACTGGAATGAAACTCCACGTGCTGACCGGTGCGACTTATCCGTATGGATAGCTCAGGAAAACCTCTTTCTTCTTCTGTTGGCGCAGAAAACGCCGGGTAGCGCACCATTTTAGCTATCGATACTCCTGTTTCATTTAATCAGATCAGAAAACTTGCCTGTCGAGAGTGACCAATAGTCGGGACAGACTCCATATTCAACGTCGTTGTGCTATTCCATATATATTCATCGTAGGGAATATAATGATAACGAAGCCTTATTTGCACGATTAGATCGCAGCGTATCTTATCGCTGAAGTTGTGCTTAATAAATAGTGCCGGTGCAACTCGTAGAGGCCTGTGCGGCTGAAAATATATATGCAGGTCGATCGAATAGCGAGAGCCCATATGGCCCACGTTTAAAAAAGGGAGTGGTATGTTGATAGGCTGCGCGCTACTTAGTGATGATCGAGTTCTTCAGAGCACATCGACACAGCTCTCATCGCGATTTTTACTTCGTTTCGCCGGTGTCTTTAATATCGACTTTTACGGCCCTCACCTTTTCAACTGGCTCTTTTCTGGGCATGGTAATCTCTAGTACCCCATTGTTGAATCGCGCTTTTACTTTTTTCGGAACAACGGAGGCAGGCAGGTATATTCTTCGCTTATACGCCACGATACCCCGCTCTCGACGAGCGTAAGGTTGTTGCTCATGTTCCATTTCAGCTTTTGGAGCGGCAGCAATGTCTATAGTGTCGGGCGCGAGGTCGATTTCAATGTCCTCTTTTTTAACCCCGGGCAGATCGGCCACTATGTGAATTTCTGTGCCAAGGTCGATAACATCTATATTAGGGGTCCTAGTCACCCCCCAAGGCTTTGGTACTAGCTCAGGGACATACGTTTTATACAAATGCTCAGCATGTGAGCGCTGTGGCTCAGGAACGTACCGTAGGTAAAGATCTTCTGCAGTCTCGAGCACGGCGTCGAGTGCGCGTCTGACGTTTGTTATAGCATCCAGAATCCAATCGTCTCTCGTGGTCATTATGCACCCCCCAGTTAGTTTGTCTGCCGTGGTAGCCCTCCTAACGGAGAACAATCACTTTCACCTAAGAATCTGCTTTCCCTATTTATATCCTCACCCCTTTTACAGCAGCAAAAAGAAATATTTCGGCGCTCGGCGACCTCTTTAGTGACGTAAGCGCTTAATTGATCGAGGCAAAAAAGGTTTGTCGGTTGAAGGGTTAGCTTTGTTGTGAAGCTTTGATCCACGATGATCAAGCGTAAATATCTTACCCTTTAGAGTCTAAAGCCTTTATCAACGAAAAGGAGATGATACCTATGGAATCAGATAATTCCTACGTTTTGCCAAAATTGCCCTACGACTACAACGGTTTAGAGCCTCATATCTCTGAGCAACAGCTGACGATTCATCACGACAAACACCATCTCGCGTACGTAAACGGGGCGAATGCGGCTTTTAAAAAGCTTGAAGAAGCACGAAAGAGCAAAGCAGAGATTGACGTTAAGGCTATGCTGAAAGAGTTGTCTTTCAACATTGGCGGCCATCAGCTGCACACGATCTTTTGGCCTACATTGGCACCTGCTGGAAAAGGTGGCGGTGGAGAGCCTACAGGTAAACTCGCAGATGCGATAAACAACGAATTTGGCAGCTTTGGCCAGTTCAAGGCGGAGTTTAGCAAAGCAGCAGCAAGCACTGAGGGTTCCGGATGGGCTGCATTCGCCATCGACGTGAAGACTAAACAGCTAGCCATAATGCAGATAGAAAAGCACAACGTCAATGTCTATACCGGATTCTACATAATTATGGTATTGGACGTTTGGGAGCACGCCTACTACCTTGATTACAAGAATGAACGGCCGAAATTCGTTGAGGCTTTTTGGAATATCGTCAATTGGGAGAGGATCAATAAGCGGTTTGAAGAAGCTTTAGATTGTACGTTCGCGGTCCTTTAGACCTTATAACCACAACGTGAGCGTTAGACGCCCCCTCTTCTTCTTTTTTTTCTATGGACATCACTCCCACCGCTACGCTGGCCTGAACAGACGACATTAGCAAAAAGCTGGCCAGCGTCGTAAGCAGCCTTTACGTGACGTCTGAGGCCACTGCAGGAAAAGGAGAGTCCATTGTCTCCTAAATACATACCTAAAGTTCGACCACGCTGGCGCGAAGGCTCGGATCCTTTCTTATGGTGATTTGTTGCTGTGTATACGCGTGAAACGCATCATCATGGCTTATCACAATCACCTGATTTAGCCCTTTGATTGCACCTATTTGCCGAGCGAGACTGTCACATCTCTCTTCGTCGAGATGGATAGTAGGTTCGTCTAGGATAAAAAGTCCGAGACCGCCTAGAACTTCTTGCATTGCAAGACGAACGGCCAAACACGCTGAGACCCTCTCGCCTCCGCTCATCTCATACAGCGAAATCACGTTGCCGCGATCTGACTTAAAAACGAGATAGTCCTCTTGCCAGTGAAGTTGTGATTCGTCATTCACCATCTGCCGCCAGTGGCGAGCAGCGTTCTGGCTCACCTTCTTGGTATAGAGCGGACGCATCGCGCTTAGGTTCTTGAAACTCTCTCTGATCTCATCAAAGAATTTCCCATCAGCTGCAATTTCATTGAGCTCAACGTCTAGTGCCATCAGGTCCTCCTTTTTGACCGCGAGATCTACTGCACGAGGTTTTAGCTCTTCAATTTGCCTGTTAAGCTGAAAAGCAATGCCACGCATCTCATTAAGCCGTTGACTCGTTTCGATCCACTCTTTCTCAACTCGCAGATGTTCTCCTTCGTCATAGAGCTTTGATTCTGATTCAATGTCCGCTACAAGTCCCCGCCGTCGATCCGCCAGTGCTACCAGGTCCCGAGCATGCTTGCTATGTCGCTCTATCGCCTCCTCTAGATTCGCAGCCACGCTCATTGACGACATATACTGATCGTAGTCTTTTTGAAGAGTGTGCAAATCGCTTTCTAGTCGCGAAACAAGTGCTTCGTCTCCACCTTGTTCAATCAAGTGCGCGATAACACCTTCAGTGGCCTCCATCTTTCTCTGCAGTTCTTCTTCTCTTCGATAGTATTCATCGAGCGCACTAACGAGCGCAGCCCTATCTGATTTCTTCAGCGTGTACTCAAGCGAGTGATACTCCTCAGCGCCCGTTTTCAGCGCGTCGATGCGCTCTTCAAGAGGCTTTTTGCGTGCTAGGTTTTGGCCAATCGCATCGGCATGACCACGTTCTTGTGCCAAGTCTCGCTGCAGTGTCTCGATTTCTGCCTGTCTTAGTTCCAGTTCTCTTCGTTTGCTATCGAGCAATTGAAGTTGCTGCTGAGCTTCGCGCGCCTTCGTTATGGTCGATACCCTCTCGTCGCGCTTTGACCGAAGCTGCGCGAGTTTGACTCGAATAGCTTCAAGTTCGCGCTCATAACGATGGCCGCGTGCCGCAATAGATTCACACCGATCGCTCGTATACGGACAAATGCCTTTCAGCATGCTATCGAGATCTTTTTCTATCTGCTTCTTGTACCCACCAAGCTCGCCGACCTTTTTTGCTAGCTCATCGTATTCGCGCAACAACGTTTCGAGCGTGTTGGCGCGCGCTTCGAGCGCCCTGCGCTCAGCAAAATCTGCTTCAAGCCCCTCCACTGCCGAACGATTTCTTTTGAGCTGTTCCTCTGTCGCTGAGATGCCCTGTAAAATTGAGTGATATCGCTGTTCATCGAGCTGCAACTGCGCAAGGAGTTCACTGAGGTGCGCATGTTCTGCGGCAATAGAGGATAACTGAACCGCTCGATTTGCCGCCTCGTCAAATTGTCGCAGCTCTTTACGCGTGCTTGCTTTAGCACTTGTGACGCGCACGTGATCGATACGGTGCTCAGACAGGCGCGCAGTTTCGCGTCCAACTTGTCGCGTGAGCGCCCTCACCTCATCAAGTTGCGCTGCAACGTGCTTATATCGCAAGAATGACGGCCGAAGGGTTTCTACAACATTTTGTGATTCA
>JBAXDW010000044.1:0-9846 GCA_037140755.1 Methanobacteriota archaeon | reverse complement strand
AAATCGAGTCCCATCGATCTGACAGTTTATGTATACCGGCACGACGCTGTCAGTGTAGTTTTCAATCTCTTCGAATACCTTCAGTACTGCCGTGGTCTTTCCGGTGCCGTGCGGACCCGAACATAGACTGTTGATCGGACGGGCGCCCCGCAGCGCTGGTCGGGCGGCGATCTTAAGCGTGCGCATCTGCGCATCTCGATGGGAGAAGTGCTCTGGGATGTAGTCTAACTCAAAATAGCGCTCGTCCTTGAAGAGCGTTTGATCCCACTGCAGCAAATCCTTTGACGGTAGTTTTTGAGGCACGCCAATCGTTAAATGCTCAATTTGCATGCTATTTAACGTTATCCTGCAGTACGTGGAAGTATTCTCTGCTCCGGGCGAATGGCGCCAATTAAGAAGCTATGAGTGCTTAAAACAAAATTTCAGTGGATTTCTGGGAGTCTGAGCGGATGAAAAGGATAAGATGCCCCCCGCGGTCGTTCACTGAGTCTGGCAAAGGGCATCACAGACGTAAAGTACGATTACTTTCACGGTGCTCTTGCCGTGCGCTTATCCCTTATAGCTACGTCGGCTCATTCGGTGAAGATCTATGGAAAGTGAGACTTTTCGCGGACTTATTGAACGTGCTGATTACTACGCAAGGCGGGAGAAGTTCCGCTCACTAGACGAACGTCGTGTTCGTCTGGAAAGGACCGAGCACAGCGTGCTCGTTCATTCATAACTGCTGTTCTTATTTCGGCTTCAACCGCGAAGCCGCTAAATCGCGCGTTCTTGCCGGATGATCCATTTTTCAGGGTGGGCAACCTCATCAAGTGCTGGAACATCACTCGTAGAGCGCCAAACCCTGTTAACGAAGTCGATCCCCCGACTTTTCCAAATGTGCGAGACGAATCGCTCTCCGAGGACATATTGCTCCATCTTCATCCCGAGCCCCGTTGCGCGCTCGAAGAACCCCTCCCTCCCGCTTTTACGCCTTCTGCGGAGTTCAAATGCGCGCTTCATGTGATCATACGTGGTGAGCAGCTCTTTACCGACCCCGTCCATGACGAAATCTGAATAACCCTCTATCACGCTCATCAGAGCTTGAATCTGATTTAAAATCCCAACTTGTTCACGGGAAAGAACCGCGTTCATGAGCGAGAATTGTCTTCGCTCGATGTAATGACTCGCGACAGCGCGCGCCCGCACTTGGAGCCCGTCTGATGTGAGTCCCGCGTCGGTCGCGGTAAGATACCGTTTCAGTAGTTGGTTTAAATGTCCCTTAAGCCACGGCACTGATTCGAATACAATAGCGTGGGTAACCTCGTGGATGGCGATCCACCTTCGAAAGTCATCTCCCGCTAAAGAGAGTTGACGCTCGACTATTTCGATATTCGGCTCCACAAAATAGATCTGGCCACTTACAATCTCGCGACCAAAAAGGCTTGGATCGTACTGACCAAGCACCTTCTTTGCAATGTAGCCAAGCAGAAAGCCGAACCCGACGGTCGAGATGACCTGATTCGACCTGTACACTCCTTTGCTTATGAGCGAATCACCTTTATGCGTCATAAGCGCCTCCTCTAGAGGCGCAAACTGCTCAGCGAACGCGGTGACGTTCGTCTTGATCCAATCATACCTGTCAAAGACCCGTATTTGACGGGCGCCTGGTGTCTGAAGCCCCGTCAACTCGATGATTTGTGGCGTGGGCTCGCTTACAAAGTCTTCATATGTCGGCAGAAGCCGCTGTTTCTCTGCGTGGGCCCATCGTTCCGCATCGCCGATGTTTGCTGCGTTTTTTGCCACCTGCCTCCAGTCAACGGGGCCTGTAGGCGAACGCAAGAATTGTAGACCAGTATTTAGCACCAATCCGGGAATATCCACCCTTGTCCTCCCCTCCTCATCGCTCGACTTGTTAACATCGCAGTCCTTTGATAATGCTTTTTATCGCGTGAAGGATGGCCCGCGGCAAGAAAGCAGTCAGAGCTACCACAAGCTTGCTCGTTCGCACCTACATGAAGTCGACCAGACCCATCTGTCTTGAGGCGTCGCTCTCAAACAACGAGTTGACCGACATCTCAAGGAGCATAAGCCGCTGGCGCGTGTACTTGGAGACCCCGTAATCGTTGGCGACCCGAATCGAACGCTCCATGTACTTAGTTACCGTACCTTCGTGAACGGTAAGCACGATCTTTCCACCGCATTTAGGACAGTTGCCGCTAATAGGTGGCCGTCGTACCTTATAATTACATTTCACGCATCTTACCTTTTGGCGCGAAAACGCTCGCAAGTTGCCAATCAGGTCGGGAAGGAAGTGCGTCTTGATAACGCGTTCTGCGACGTCCCGTTCATCAACGGCGCGTATGCGACGAGCGAGTTCAAGCTGGGTCTCCATTTTATCCATCATTGATTCAAGCACCTTGTAGGCGCTGTTCAAGGGGCCGAGCGAAATCGACGACGACTGATGGGTAAACCCAAAGCCGGTGTACTCGGCGTTCGTGCCCAGTCGCGACGCCACGGTCTCAACGCGAACTTTCTTCGGATCTTCAAACTCCAGTGTCGCACGGTAGAACTCGAGCGGGTACCGGTCGATTATGTCGAGGTTGTGCGCTTCGGCATCGATCTCATTCGGATCGATTCGCGTCGTTAAGACTAGCGGGGCATCCATTTTGCCCCCGCGACGATCAGGAAGATACGACAATGAGAAGTTTAAAAGTCCGTCGAGGAGAAGCATGACGCAGTCTTCATCGCCATCACAATTTCGGCGCTTTGAAGCGTGGAAAAAGGGATGAGCGAAGCCTGCTGAAGCAGGTGTGAAACCAATGACTCGGCCTAGCACGCCAGCGCTTGTGTGAGGCGCCAGTCCGATCACCAATGAACCAATGAGAGCCTCTTTCGTATCTGCCTCGTAGTAAGGAGGCCGTTCATAGTATTTGACGAGGAGATCATCAATGAACTTAGATACGCGGAGAAGCCACTCCCCACAGTCCTCGGACAGGATGATGTCCTGCGGCGCCAGTTCAACGACTTGGTCTTCTGTCTTCACATCGTACCCCAACTCGCAAAGCTTACTCGTCGGAACTGATATCTCCCGGGGCGTGAAGTGCGTCGTGGGCAGGTCTGTCAAATCGTATCTGCAGGTCCCGTCCTTGAACACAAAGATTTCGTGTTTTGCGCGCAAAACACCTTTCTCTATAGGCTCAGGCGTCTTGTTCTTAGATATTAGACCTAAGACGCCTTTAAATCTCTCGAATCGTGCCGTTTCGTCAAGTCGGGTAAGCGCCTGCTGGTAGGCTTTTCGCAAATCGATGGATTGGATCCGATGACTTACCCCATGTCTGCCGCACTTTGGGCACGTGATCCCGTTCCGGAGATCGCGCGAACACACCGGACAGAAAGTGACGGGCTCTGTAAAAGCTCCGCATGCGCAGCGTGTTTGGTAGGTTGTGTTAAGGCATGTTGGACATCGGCGGACGCCCACATCAACGTCGATTATACCGAGGTACTGGACGTCAATTTCGGAAGAGCGTTCAACAGCCGCTTTTGATGACCCTACTGCCCTTCGAAGAGATCTGTCGCGCCCGCCTGCATTGCCGATAGGGAAGAGCACATGCGGAGGCGGTTTCATCTCTCGGGCCTTAGATTTCTCAGGTCGTCCCATTCGCCCCCCGATCCTTGAAGGCGCGCGTTTCCGTATTTCGACCCCACTGAGGAGCGTTACTGCGTCAATCGTCGATTTAATGCGCGGACTTTTAAGAGAAAACCACTCCTTGCTCAACGACTGACTGAGCCCGAGACTCGCGATGAATGCTGCCGCGTCGTCAATTATCACGTTATCTTCAGCTACGGCGTGGGGGACGAGGAGGGCTTCTAACAGCTGCTTTATTTTGGGATCACACGGCACGATGAGTCCGACCGGCGGGTCAGAATCGTGAGCGACTTCGACCGGTGACTCGCCCTGTGCTATGTTGCCCTTTTGGCTGACAAACTCGGCCAGCTGCGCCAGCTCTTTGAGCCTTATGTCGTGCCACAAATAGGTAAACTTGGGGTGCAGCGGGATGCCAAAGCGCCGTGACAGGTCCAGCGCGGCTGACGCAGTGAGCGCATTTGCATCAACGGAAGGGATAGGTTCGTTTAAGCGTGTTGCAGCTTCTTCGAGATCTAGCGTCCACCATTCGTGCACGTACGGCGAAGGAATCAGCGGGTGGTTATTGCCAAGGAAGTCTCCGTAATTGACGAGAATCTCTCCAAGGTCGAGGATCTCGTCGATATCATTTTTATGTGTGAGCGCTGCGTCGTAAGAGTCAATACGGACGACGCTTCCGTTATATAGTTTTACGGTCGGTCCTTCGATCGAATCGACTGAGGAAATGCCTGCAGCTTTGCCGGGTCGCTCCATCTTTAGTTGCGTTCCCGGAGCTAAGAATTCGCCGAGCACGACCATCGTTGCGGGATTGATTCCAGCAGAAGCAAAGCCCGTGTTGCGTGCTCGCCCATATCGCAGCCGAAAGCCCCCCTTGCGCGAAGGATGCGAGAACACGGGTCGGCCCGCGATGATATCTTCCATGTACTTCCAGCTTGGGGCAATCTTGCTCTCGCCGGCGCGCCTTTTAACGACTTTTGACCCATCCTCTCCTCCTTCTTCGGACACGTTAACGTGAATAATCTCATCTAACCACTCCCACTCGTCAAGTCCGAGCTGCGAAACGTACTTCTTCAGTTTTGGCGCTTTCTGGGCTAGCCCTTCTGCCAAGACGAGCGCCATGCCACCGCGAACCGCGTTCGTTTTCACCCGTTCAAGGTTTCGATAGCCTGAAACCTCCTCTTGTTCTGTTCCTTCACCATTGACACAGATGGGACAATTTGTGACGATCGTTCTGATGTCACTCGCTGGTGGTGTATATTGCAGGTTCACGAGTGTCTTGTAAAGAGGGATCTCCTCTACATATCGCTCAACCTCCTCGTCCCGCGGCCAATATCGGTCAATGCCCACGGCGCGCCTTACGTAATCGGCGACCAACACAGAGAGGGCTTGGGCGGTCCCTCCGGCGCTTCTGATGGGGCCGGAATAGAATATTTGCAGGTAGTCGGTATGATCGTCGTTCTTGCCGAGCTCTACCCGTGCAATGCCCTCAATGGGGGCGGCGACGACACCCTCCGTCAACATTGCGACTGCGGTTCTGACGGCCTTCTCTACTACCTGTACTTTGTTCTCGTAAGAGCCGAATTCGCCGTTGGCAAAGCCCAAACCAATTGCGAGAGCAGCCTCTTCGCGGGACATTGTTTTGTCAAGCTGCCGTATACGTTGCGCTAGTCCAGGGATGCCGATAAGGTTCTCAACGCGCTCGGCTAGGTCACGAGCAGGTAGGATTTCAGGAGAAAGAGAAGGATCCTCACCATTTTTCCGTGCTTCAGAGGCGATGGCGAAACAGGTCTGAAGCTCAGATTCCAGTTTTTCAAAATATTCATCGATGTCTCTAATCATTACATCATCTTGACGAGTTAAGCACGGAACGAAGTGTCTGCTTATCAATGGTATTGTTGTTGATGTAAGTTAACCTTTCTCGTGTTGGTGTGTTCGTTGCCACACCAAAAAGCGATCGGGATACTGCAGGTCCACACGGCCCCAGAGTCCTTCAGAAATAGAGCTAAATACTTGCAAGCGTATCTTTTCGTGGTTAAAATGGCTAGCATTAACATATTTAAGCTTCAAAACGACTATGTCTTTAAACAGTACCTTAACGATCGAGAGCTCTTCAAGCAACTAGGCGATTACTACAACGGAGCTCAATATCGTTTTGAAATCCACACGGCAGATCTAGAGAAGGTTCAAGACATTCTTCAGGCAGCTGGGTATGACATTACCATCATCGACAATCTTAAAGAGTTTGTCGTAACAATCGGCCGATTCCAGAAGCACAAAGAGATTCTCAAAAACAGCGTCGACGTTGAGGAGACCGGGGACGACAAGGTCTTTCTAATGAAGGACAAAGAGGCAGTCGAAATGGCGCTAAGCATGGGCGCTACAAAGTACGAAGGAGACCTTTTCAGCTGAACGTTTTTCTTTGGCAGTTAGCTCAGCCGGTTCCGCACCGCTCCTTGCGAGCGCCGTTGGATATTCATGAGCTAACAGCGTAGCAATGCACTAAGAGGCCTTATGTGAATATCTTATTGCTGAATCGCAAGATAAGCTGATTTTGCTGATTGTCTTCGGTTTGGCGTCGCGTTGATTTCTCCCTCCAACGCACTTCCGTCTTCCTTTGTGCTTGCAAGCAGGCGTAACTGTCCGCTCGGATCGCTTGAAGATTTAAAGGCTGCTTGGCTCTTACTTGTCCGAAATAACGAGTTGAGAGAGCTTCCCTCTAAGCGGTCGCTTGAGTACGTCAGAAAAGATAAGGCGGTCTATCGTGGCACAAAACGCATCCTTCTTTATGAAATTCCATGCGGAAAGAAAGGATGAAAGTCACACCTACCTCAGGACTTGACGTAAGTCGCGGGTAGGAGCGTTGCCATTTTCAGCCTTGCGGCGTATGAACACGGAAGCAGTCGATGCGGCCGTCCAAAGCGTAGTTGAAGCTGTTTGACGCCAGTTGACGAAAGATATATACTCTTTGGTAAAGTATTAAGCAAGACTTCCGGAAGTACCAGCCGAACTAGACGCGCTGAGGTTTTATGCCAATTTCCACCGATGATATAACAATAGCGAGTTTTCCCGAGCTGTTTCAGCAGATAATAGAAGCCAAGCAGAAGGTGGGTTTGACGCCCATCCAGAATAATCCATCGGATCTCTTTGAGCGAGCAAAGCTCTACGGAACGCAGTTTAAAAACGGATCTTGGAACTGGGCATCAAACATCTGGAACCGAAGTGCTGCAGGCAGCGTCGTTGTTGAGCGTGAGGAGGATCTGCGCATCGAGCATCAGCTGTTGATGCTCCGCGTGCTGGAGCACACTCTTGATCAACCCCTGATTCAGGCAGATGCCTCGCTCGGGCAAAAGGGTTCAAAAGGGGAAATGAAATGTCGTCTCTACTGCGACGCGCAATTTCCTGACGTGGCGTATCGTTGGCAAGCGGTTAATTTTCCGTGCGATCCCGACACACAACCCGACGTGCGGCTCTTTATGATCCCTCACTACCTCGAGAATCCCAACGTACCCGGGAAAAACGAGATGCTCAAAGTCATCAGGTTTCCCTTCCATGATTACACTATCGTCGTCGGATCGTCTTACATGGGAGAAGCGAAGAAGGGCTTCCTCTCGCACTGGATTTATGAGATCTATAAAAGAGGGGGGACAGGCGAGCACGCTTCGCTAAAGGAGTTTACCGTTAAGCGCGTTGACGGCACGAGCAAGAAAATAGTGATGTCGGTGTGGGGATTGACAGGCAGCGGAAAATCCACTCACGGGCACTATGTCTATGATGACAAGATTGCGCAGATCTATATTGACAAGTTTGGGATCAATCCGCTTGAGTTCATATCTAATCAACTCATTAGAAATGACGACGTTGTTGCGGTGTTCAAAGACCGCGTTGTTAGCCCAGAACGCGGCTGTTGGACTAAAACAGAGGACGTCGACGTTACGCAGCACGCTATCTACAACGCCGGGACGTCGCCGAACGCGCTCCACGAAAACACGGAATGGGACGAGCACGGCGACGTGAGTTTCCGTGGAGAGATACTCCAGTATCACGGAAAACTGAATCAAAACGCACGGAGCATCATCTTCTTGGAGGACACCGGCTACTTCGATGGAAATGTCGACTCCGCCGGACCGCTCAATATGGCCGTATTCATTAGTCCTGGGTATATCTCAGACTATACTTGGGTGAAGCTGAAGAATCCGGCGTTCGCCGCAAAAGTGCTCGCAGACGGAAGGACAATTGGTCACCCGGCGCAAGGCCGAGAGGGCGTAGGGGGTGAGAAGTACGAATCAAGGTATTGTCTTCCATTCACGATGGGCGTTGGTAACGCAGCCCACGTCCACAGATTTTATTCCTTTATGAAGGAGAGGGTCGGGACTGATAATCCGATAGAATCTTACCTGATCAACACGACCGGACGCGTCGGCGCTAAGTATGTCTGGGCCGATACGCGCCTTGGTGACGAATCCGTCTGGCTTGCAAAGACTCTTTTTGAAGAAGTGAAAGGCAAAAAGAAGCCTGTCGGGGGGACAGGCCCGACCATTGAAGAATCACAGTTGTTCTTGATCCAAGCCGCGCGCGGTGCAGTTGACTATGAGCCACACCCGTTCTGGGGCGACAGTGTGCTTGTGCCAACCTCTGTTAAGGGGTTGCCGCAAGGGCGGTTAAAGGAACTTAATCCGTTTACGTATCGGACCGCAGAAGAGATGGAAGCACTCCTCAGACAACAGATTGTGCAGAGCAAGTACTACCTAAGAGCCCAGTGTGCACACCTTAACAAGCAGATATTGAATGCTATGGACTTCTAGGGCCACCGACCGACCCAAAAGAAGTCGTGCGATCACGGGTTAGTCTCGGAAACTGCGATGTCCTATTAGACTGCACCTAAAATCGTCAACGGTTTGGGGCTCTTGCCTCAAAATGATCGAACTAGATAAGCCTGCTTAAAATAACGCCACTAGTCATCATAAGCCTGCTTAAAATAACGCCACTAGTCATCACATAGCGTTGTTCTCGACTTTCGTCAGCATTCCCTTGATTACAAGTCGAAACATCTACAGAAATCATTGAACTTCCGTATTAAGATCCAACGCCGTAACGCTGATTCGGTTTCGAAGCTCAGGCTAATACGCAACCTTTATTGCTTTGTTGCGATATTGTTAACCGAGTTTATGACCGATACAAAGTTGTGTAAGTCTTGTGGAACAACCTTAAGCCCTACCGCGCGTTTTTGCAGAGAATGCGGAACCGCTGTGATCGAACAGCCTAGCGTCGATAAAAGCGTACCAACTGCGCCAGTAGAGACAGTGGTGAAGTCGCCAGCTGGAAAGGAGCAGGTCAACGAAGGCGTTGCTCTATACGAAAAAGGTGATTATAAAGGCGCATTAAGCAAGTTCGAAAAGGCAACTGAATCCGATCCCGCGCTGGCAACTGCCTGGAGTGACAAAGGCTGTGCCTTGGGGCGTCTTGGCAAGCGCGACGCGGCTTTAGAAGCTTTCAACAAGGCTCTTGAGATTGCGCCAGACAATCGCGAAGCACGCGAAGGCAAAGAACTATGCCAACGTATGCTTGGCTCTTCATAATAAGCTGGCTGATAACGGCCGCTTAGGCCTGACTACGCGGTCTTGGCGTTGGTCGGGCGTGCGAGCTGTCGCATAGTGGCGCGAGTATTTCGTTCGAGCGTTTAACCAGCTGCTAGACTACCTCTACATAGGGTGGGGGCCGAACTTAGACCATAAACCCTCTGCAGCTATTTCCCATTTGGTGCCAGAAGTGATTGTTGAGGTTTTAAAGTAGCCTTTAGCTTCAGATTTTTCTTAAACCTCTATCTTACTGCATCTCGTGGAGGATAAGCTAGCTTTGTCGGTTTGCTGACTTCACAGCTCAAGTCAATCCGATTCAAAAGTTTTACGATCTCCTAGAATGACTTTAATGGGTGTAACGCTTTGTCAAGCTAGCGAATCGTTTGAAGGGACAGGCAGCCGTGAAACTCTTTGACAACAAACCAGATATTGCTAAAATGCTCGCCAACGGCGACGTTGAAGACCTAGCGCACACGATAGAATTTGGCAGCCCTTATTTCAACGACGATGAAAATACACGCAGAGAAGCCGTTGATGCGCTTGGCGGCCTAACCGATCAACGAGCGATTGCCCCCCTAGTTGGAGCATTGCAGGACGAAAACGAGCGTGTACGCTTGAGCGCTATAGCAGCGCTCAAGAGGCACG
>JBAXDW010000043.1:0-9848 GCA_037140755.1 Methanobacteriota archaeon | reverse complement strand
GTAGGAAATCTGGTTCCGCTTTATTATAAATATTTCTAATGACTTGAGTTATTCGCTCAAAAAAGAAAGTCGCAACAATAAATTCCGCAATGTATGTAGTGAAATGACTAGGCCTTCAAAGTCGTTGATTCAGGAGCTTTGCGTCCATGAGAGACGAGAGAGAGTAGACCTTGACTTTTATATCCAGTTCATGTAAAGAAGCCATAGGGTTTGCGCCGGCAAATATATTGATTTCCATAACGTCGTCCTCGTTATTGACCCCCAAAAAATTAGTTTCTAGAGGACTCTCGATCCATCCAACAATACCGGTACGTTTTGCGTCCTGCAGAAGTTTTAACGTCCTTTCAGCTGCAATGCTCGGCACAGTTTGCATGTTAGCTAGTACTGTGCCGTCTCCGCGCTGTACAGCTGCCAGAATAGAGGTCATTTGTCTAGCAGCAAAAACTTGAATCGGATCGAGCGACGTTCCTTGATATAAGATCAGATCGGTATATGCAGAAGGGATCCTATCCTCGATTTTAAGCAGTCCGCCGTATTTAACAGTTGAAGGGATGCCGTGCTTGATTAGCATGCCATTTATTGTCATACTACACATCGTGACAAACCCAAAGGAGCCATATGGAACAAATACAGCACCAACTTTCTCGCCTTCCTCAACGATGCGAACGAAAGGGCTCACTGTATATCCATTATTGATCGTCTCTGCGGCTGTTTCGAGGGCTCGGTCAAAATCATCTTTGTCAATAGTCGCGACATTTATGATGACGTTACCATCTCTTTTCTTTAAGTCAAAACTCGTTTTGTAAACAAGATCCTCTATCCTGGTTATCAAGAATCCAACTCGGTCTCCAACAATTGCCTCGTTTAACTCATTGAGACCTTTTTCTGTTATTACACGGCCGGCATTGCCTATCTTAAGAGTAAATCCTTTGTAGTCAAGGAGCACCAAGTAGTGTCTTACCGCTCGTTCCCCGATAGGATATCCTCGCTCACTCAAGATGGCAGCAATCGTTCGTGCTCCGATTGCATCGTCACTCGCATCTAAGATCCGCAATATTTCAATAATTTTCCTTTGCGTTTCAATGCTGGTCATGTGCTATGAGCCACGCGCGAGCTGTTTCGACTTTTAAACACTATACGTGCGCTAATCTAATAAGTACCCCCTTTATTTGTATTTTTTCGAGTAAAGTTCAATACTCATAAATCCCTTCTCTATACAGGGCTCGTAGGGTAGTGGACTATCCTCTTGGACTTCGGAGCTATAGCGGAGAGATCCAAGAACCTGGGTTCAAATCCCAGCGGGCCCGTTAAACGGCTTAGTAACCGGACAGGCCCGGCCAGCAGCTATCACCACAAAGGGCCGCAAAAAGAGACACTGTTTGTGTTAGTTCGTTAGGCTCGTGAGAGGCGCCGGAATCGAACCGCCCCTTTCAACGAACTTTTTCGAGCTGAACGACTTAAGCGGCACCACTGGCGCCGCCCCTAACAGTCCGCCGAACTCAATCCAGTCACCTTCGTTTCCGACGGGAATAAGCCGCACGCTTGTAGTTTTGTTGTTGATGACCCCTATCGCGCACTCGTCTGCAATAATTCCCGCAATCGACTCGGCCGAAGTAGCAGAAGGAATGCACACCATGTCGAGGCCGACCGAACACACAGAGGTCATTGCCTCGAGTTTATCCAGCCCAATAGCACCTATTTTGAGCGCCCCTGCCATACCAGCATCTTCGCTAACCGGTATGAACGCCCCACTAAGGCCCCCCACTCGCGATGATGCCATCGCGCCTCCTTTCTTTACAGCATCGGTGAGCATGGCGAGTGCGGCAGTCGTTCCAGGGGCTCCGCAACGCTCAACACCCATTGCTTCGATGATCTGTGCTACTGAGTTCCCCTTCTGAGGGGTGGGCGCTAACGAGAGATCAACTATGCCAAAATCCACATCTATTCGCGCTGCTATCTCCTTACCTACTAGTTCACCAACTCGCGTGATCTTGAAAGCGGCCCGTTTGACGACCTCGGCAAGCTCACTTAAGTTACAATCTCCCATTTTCTCGACTACCACTCTTATGACGCCAGGACCCGATATTCCCACGTTCAGGACCGATTCGGGTTCGCCTGGGCCGTGAAAGGCCCCTGCCATAAAAGGATTATCTGGTGGCGCGTTAGCAAAGGTAACAAGACGGGTGCAGAGCCGTGGATCGATACGAGCCAGCTCTTTGATAATCCTCCCCATTCGAAGCGCAGCATCAACGTTAATGCCTGCTTTGGTGGTAGCGATGTTTACGGAGGCGCACACCTTTTCGGTCGTATGTAGCGCCTCTGGGATCGAATCAACAAGTGCCTCAGTCCCGACGGTAAAGCCTTTTTGGACGAGAGCTGAGTAACCACAGATGAAGTCGACGTTTAATTCACGCGCAGCTTGGTCCATCGCTAATGCAATCAGTGGACCCGCTTGAGGATGAGCGTCGATTAGAGAACCGATAGGTGTTACTGAGATGCGCTTGTTCACAATGGGCAGAGAATACCGTGCTTCAGCGCGATCGGCTTCTGAGCACAGATCGCTCGCTGTGGATACAATCTGATCGTGTACAGCCTGGGCCATTCGTTCGGGGTCGTCTCGCACGCAGCCCATTAAGTTCATACCTACGGTTACCGTCCGTATGTCGAGATGCTCGTAAAGAATTATGTCGAGCGTCTCGAGTATTTCATCAGCACTAAAGATCATAACTACCCCTTTTAGCGCGACGCTTCATTACGCCGTACCATAGCTAACGGGCGTTCACCGACTTGGAGCTTAGTCTTTGCGGTTATTCTCACCTGAAATGAGTACTCCCTCTAATTGCTAACGAGCGCGAAAGCAACACCTGAGACCAGAAAACGCTCGAACGATGCTTGATCACTTTCGTGCTGCAATGGGCTCGCAAGCCCTTTTTAGAATTGCAGCGACCCCGAAGGCTATTTCGTCTCGCTCTTGATATTGTGAGAGAGGAAAAAGAGCGGACCCGGAGGGATTTGAACCCTCGACCACCGGCTTAGAAGGCCGGTGCTATATCCTGACTAAGCCACGGGCCCCGTTGTTGCACATGTTAGGAACTCATACTTATAGTGTCTTAAAAGGCGATTAAGGAGCGCCGCCGCATTTTTAGCGGCTCCCGCCGTTTAACGTCATTGCAGAGTGTCATAAGCGCTGGTACCTGCAATCTCGGCGCTGATGCGCTCGCCCACAAAAAATCACAAAGCGTTTTCGTATGCGTCTCAGCTTGCCTGGAACTGATTACAATTCAGGCCCAGACCAATTCATCGACCTTCATAGTGGCATACTTCTGCGGTCTCCACTGCTAAGATCTTCCCTGGACCGTCGTCCTCAATAGCTCGCAGCCGACACATGCGCTCGCGTAGCTCAAGCTGAACCCGGGCTGACATGAGTTCACGTTCTTCATAGAAATCGCCAACTCGGTGTGAGACTTTCTGCATAGAGATGGTTTTGTCGCGCACGCGCGCCAATAAGCCAGTCGTGCCGATCGCAACATCTTGACGGCTCGCATCTGTCACAAACAATTCATCACCGACGTGAGCTTCGAATACAATCTGGATGTTATGGGCGCTGCGCAACTCAAATGTTCTAACGCGCTTTTTTTCGAGGTCGTTGATTGACTCTTTTGAAATACCGGTCAAAGCGAGATGTCTCATATGCTCACCCGTACATTACCTGAGTCGGCCCTTTTGTTTCTACTTGTTCCGCCCCTTGGACCTGTTCTGCAAGCTTGTTTAGCTCTGTTTCTATCTGGTCCGCCTCGTCAACCAGCTTCTGTGTGCTGATATTTAACTGCATTAAGTCGTTAATCACGTCGATTACGCGAGCTGCTGCGCGAGGATCAGGGGTGGGTCCCTGGGTTTCGCCCAAGAGACAAAGTGCCGGAAGTTTGCTTACGTAGCTCTCATTCATTATGCTGCCCGCAATACCTGAGATACTTCCGGTAACCAAGGTCTCAGCTTTATCTTTCACGAGATTAAGTTGTTCGGCACCAGTTGCTGCAGCATAAACAGTACGTTGCTCGCGCAACGTAGCGATGCCAGCAATCGGTATGTTTAGTCTCGCGTTCACGCTGTGCGCCCAGTTAATAACTGCTTTCCCTATATCGTAAGCAATCATCGGGTGAATGAGGATATCCGATAGCACTACGATGAAGTCATTTTGGGGGTCTTCATAGACTCTGACAGGGGCGTATGCGAGGCCGTCAAAGAGCACCGTGATGGGTGGAAAAAGGCGTGATTCGATGATCCCGATCTGCTTCATTTTGAGCTCCGATGCTATCTGCGTAGCCACGATGTTACCAACGAGTCCGATCCCAGGGAATCCCTCGAGGATCACCGGATTTTTTGAGCTCACCCCTTCTTCGACGATCATGTTTACGTATTCGTTATCAGTCGTTCCGGCTTTCATGATGTATCAGCGTCCTCAATTGCCACTCCCTAAACAGTAACCTATTACCAGATAAATACTTTATCGAACTATTCCACGGTCCGTCTTTGGATCGCTGAATGCCGCCATCCGGTTGATTACTTGGATGTGGATGGCACTTTAACAATACACTTTTAAGGGACATTAAGAGTATCGTCATGTAGGTCGTGATTATAATCCAAGAATATGCGTTCAAACGAGGATTTAAAAAGGGGGCCCACGAGCGCATTGTAGAAGCGCTCAAAGCGTGCTTTGATGTGGACGTCAACGTACGGGACGAAGAATATGTTTTAAGCTACGGGGCACTACGAAAGATGACGATACGCGTGCGCGACACGTTACTCGTCGAAACTGAATCTAGGAAAGACGTTCCTGACGCGTTGACGATAGATACAAATGCGCGGTTCCGCTGTTTTCTGGAAAAGGCAACCGGATACACGGCAAAACAGCGGGCCAAAAAGGCCCAGGAAGCGGCAAAACGCACCGAAGGCGACTGATTTGCTCCCCCTCTTCATCCGTCCTATTCGACGTAGATTGCCGGTTTCGATGGAAGCGCTCGCCTCGCGCGATTCGCAGGATCGTACATCTCAGAGTTTTCTACGTAGATGTGCACACGTTTCCCAAATTTTCGAGTCAAATACTCCTTAGCGGCAAGTAGCGTCTCCGATTCGACCTCAAAACCCAGTATGCTGTCAGAGTTAGGTTCATGAGTAAGCGATTTTGTGAGACCGGGCGCGATTTGAGCTATCTCTTTCAAACGCGTACGCAGATCTTGGTCTTCTTTGGCTCGCGCCATAATTTTCTTAATCGAGGGGTCATCAAGCCCCCTCGCTACTGCGTAGAGCTTGTACTTCCACGCTGCTGCAAGATAGATGAAAACTGATTCAGTTTCCCGTCTTATCGCGGCTTGAATGTTTGAGACGTCATCAATCACCCCGTCGAGGAAGCGCTTTTGCCCAATTACTTCAGCATAAAGGTTATCATAGTGCGGGAATGCCGCCAATGAGATGTAGCCGACTTTGTGCATTCTCTCCCTCAATTCTTCAGCAATATGGGGAATGACCGGCGCGAGCACCCGAAGCCATACATCTAGGATGTCCCAAAGTACGCGACGCCTCTCGTCACTGTCTAAGATCATTGATTTGTACTCTTCGACCCGATTTAACTGCTCAAAAAACGCTTCCGTTACGTACTTTCTATATGAGAATTGATGGGCCGCTTCAGAAGCTCTTGAAACCATAGCGTTGGTCGCTGCCATGATCCATCTACTCGCAAAAGAAAGCTCCTCGTCATACTCCGGCCGCCCAACCCCGATAGCACTGTTCGCTGAGTGCCAAAACCGCAGGAGCCTTTTTTTGACCATCTCGACTTCTTTTTCCCTCCAATCAACAGTTGAATTGAGATCAGCAATTGAAATCAGGGAGAGTCGCACGAGATCCGCGCTGTAGACCTCTGGGACGGTGGCAATGGGGATTACGTTGCCCTTGCTCTTCGACATCTTCACCCCTTCACGAATCAGAAGCTCGTTAAGGGTCACCATCTGCGGCCAACAAGCCTTAGGAAAGAGTATCGCGTGATGGAACAAGAAGAAACTCAAGTGATTGGATATATGAGCAACAGCGGTATGCCGGTGATCGTTGGGGTACCAATACGTGAACTCGTTTCGCGCCGCCCTGAGCACCGCCTGTGACAAGCCAGTTCGCTGGCTTACGTGGGTCAGGTCACCCTTGCCGAGAAAAATATAGTCAAAGAAAGCGGGCGTGAGTCGCTCAGGATCGCACTCGCGCAGTTGCTTGATGACAGTATAAAGCGCCATATAGATGACGGAATCAGAAAGTGGCTCTATGATCCAATGCTCTTTAGAGAATGGAAATTCCGTACCGAGACCTCTGCGCCTCACGCATGGTCGTTGATCAAGCCATTGAAACGTCTGAACGAATTGTGCCCGATACGCATCCGGCACGATTCTAAGCTGGTCTAACAATTCAAATGCCTTTTCTTTCCACTGAGGGTCGCCATAGTTGAGAAAATATTGGCCCGGCTCAATAGCGACGACCACGCTGCCGCCGCATCGACAGAGTCCTTTTGCTGAAGTCTCGTAAATCGTTGACGCGGCATTTTGCCCCTTGAGGAACTCAACGATGTCCTGCTTCACGTCGCGTACAAGCCGGCCTTCAAATTGCTGCGCAGTTTGCCTAAGAATGCCAGTATAGAATTCCTCCCTATAGAGCAGGTTCGTAATACGGCTTAGCGTCTTATCGTCGTGTTGCGATCGGACACTATAACGTTCACAAAGTTCTACGGCTGGAAAATCGCCATATCCATCTATTTTTACCAGAGAGATCGGCTGGATAGCTTCAACATCGCTGCTTAAGTTATAGAGGTCGATATCCACGCTTATATCCCGCTGCTGCTTCAGGTCTAGTAGCGCTGCCCAATCGTAGGGGGCGTGGGCGGGAACGCTCATGACGATTCCGGTGCCGTGATCGGCATCGACGAAGGACGCTGGGAGAATCGGTATTTTTCGTCCGAGAGGGCTGATACAGTGGGCCCCCAAGAGGTGCGTACCGCGAAACTCCTCGATGATCGTTACTTCGCGCTGCTGATAGCGCAGCTTGGATGCGCTTTGCTGAGAGATAATCCACATCTCGCCGTCGACGTAGGCTTTGACATAGGTCGCGCTCGGAGCAACCCAGAGATTTGTCGCCGCAAACACCGTTTCCGGGCGCAGCGTTGCCGTTACAACGTACGCATCATCCAAAGAGAACTTGATCCCAACGTAGTCGTCAATTGATATCTTCTCAACGTCGCCACCGGCGATATCATCTTCTCCAACGGCATTTTGATCGATCGTGCAGAAGAGTACCGGGTGCTGCCCGCGGACGATGAGCCCGAGCTCCATTAGCTTACCGTACTGCCAGCGAATGAACTGATTGTAGATCGGGTCTCCGGTGGTAAACTGCCTGGACCAGTCTATGGAGAATCCCATCTTCTGGAAATCCGGAACGATCTTCGCTGCAAAATAGTTCGCGATATTCCAAGGATCGACAAATGACTTGACGATCTTCTCTACGCGCGACTCGTCTTCCTCATAAAGTCGAACGTAGTTCTTATAAAGCGCTATCGTCGCGCTCTCGCAACGCTCTATGCACGAGCTAATGGCGAGAATGGGGATCCCCGTGATGTGCCACGCCATCGGCCACAAGACGTTGTGGCCGTTCATTCTCATAAACCGGGCGTGAATGTCGGCCACATTGTACGTCCGTGTGTGGCCTATGTGCTGCGGTCCGCTTGTGTATGGATACGGCGTCGTTAAGAAGTACTTTTTCGACCCCGTGCTCTTTGGCTCAAATATCTTATCGCGAAACCAACGGTCTTGCCACTTGCGCTCAATTGCTCGAATTTCATCAAGTTCGGAAGCTGCCAATTGTACCCCTGCGAGTCTGAATGATCAAAAGATGGTGATTTGAACAAGCGACCTTACCGGAACATTCTGGACTTGACTGATTCCCTTCTTGTTGATAAGAACTGCTACCGAGAGCGGCGTCGCTTGCATCTCTTTGATGACTTCAATTATTTCGGTTGCGGTTCTCCCAGTAGTTGTCACATCATCTACTATCGCGCAACTTTTTCCCGCAATATCGGCAAAGTTTTGACTGAATGAACCCTTAACGCCGTCATTCTCAGATCCCTTTTGCTTTTGGGGGACAAATACCGCAAGTTCTGCTCCGATTTCTTCTGCGACCAGCGTCGCAAGGGGCAGGCCACTTAGCGCAACCCCGATTACTACGTCAGGATCGCCGGTTTCCAAGATCATATCGACTAACGCGAGCGAGACGAACCTGAGCCGCTCCGCATTTTGCCCAATCTCACTCCAGTTTACGTATATATCCTTTGGAACAGGCTCTTTTGAGGTCTCGGAGCGGGTGATGAGCCACGTTGCCGTCTCTCGTGATATATTCAGTTCGTCAGCTATCTCGCCCGAACGCAACCCCCTCTCATGAAGTTCTTGCGCCTTACTTATGAGGTCATTTAAATCGTTCATGTTCTTACTCCCACAACTGTCGACGATTACCGCTTCACCGGCTTTACTTTCACATCAGACCCACAGACAGGACAGATCACTTCCGACTCATATAACCGACCACATCCAACGCACCTGCGCCTCCATTTGAGCACGCGTTTGATGCGCGCCTGTTGGATCTGCTGTGTCTTTATACCGAGGCGTGCTGCGACATTTTGAATGGAATAATCATCGGTGACAAGCGTGCCGCTCACTTCGAGTGCTTTAGCCAACAAGTCAATATCAGCTTGAGACAGCCTGAAATAGTCACCCGTAGACTTAGCCTTTTCCGTAACGAGGGCTACGTCCGTATTCCGGGGAGATTCGATTTTTAGTCCCTCTTTTAGAGACTCTTGCAGCGCAACTTCCGCTTCAGAGCTTCTCAACTCGCGGGTTACCTCAGGAACAGTGTATATGTTGCCAAAGACTTGAACGCCATAAATAAAAGCTGATGCGTAAAGCACGTATGTCCTAGTCATCTGCTGCGTTTATGTAATTGATGTAATATGCACTTTTTCAAATAAACAGACTCAACTGAGGCGCAGGTTCCGTGGATAGAGAGGCTTAAGCGTCTTCTTGTGCGTAACGGGGCATATCCTTTCCCACGCGCTGCGATCTCAGCTGCATCTCGCCTTCCAGGCGGTGCATTCGCAGACTGCGTATGTCCCCACCGTATTTCGGGGGGGCAGCTCGTCCCTCTCCGAACCAGAGAAAGATTTTTATTGTTGCCAAGCGCTTTATTAATACTTATCAAATGGAGGTGCATATAGTGACTAACTTGCCAGAAAAGGTTATTAACAACATTAATACTGTGAAGACTGTAGTATTCGCGACGGTTAGCGATGCCGGCGTGCCAAATGTGGTACCCAACCAATTCATCATCGTAAAAGATCCCGAGACTATTCTTATCGGTGACAACTTTTGGCACAAAACTGCCGACAACCTGAAGACACCAAATTGCAGCGTTGCACTTACGTTGTGGGAAGGCTACGAAGGGTACCAAGTTAAGGGCGTAGCTAACTACGTGACTGAAGGACCTGACTATGAGATGATGAAACAGAAGATCAAGAGCCGAAATGAGAAACTTCCTGCAAAGGGCTGTGCAATAATGAAGGTAATGGAAGTCTACGACGTTGCTCCGGGGCCAAACGCAGGAAAAAGAATCGCCTAACCGGTAAGTAAGCAAGCCACTGCAGTCGCTGCAGCTTTCAAATAACTGTAAAACGATTAAAAGTCAGGTTATTTTCATAACTCGTCGCTCGGAGCGATGAGCTGTATATGCTAGAGGACGAAGAATGACAGCAGACATGCTAGCCCTTTTTG
>JBAXDW010000042.1:0-10011 GCA_037140755.1 Methanobacteriota archaeon | reverse complement strand
ATAGATTGCCAGAACTCGGGAACAACGTTGCGATTCATGATAGGGGTCTGTTCTTTGATAGACGGTACGACCGTTTTGACGGGGGACGCATCGCTAAGGACCCGACCGAACTCTCAACTCATCGACGCTCTTAGTGAGCTCGGGGCAAAAGTTGCAGCGACGAAGGCAAACGGTATGGCACCGGTTATCGTACAAGGTGTGCTTTCAGGCGGGAGCTCAGCACTCGTGAATCCTATGAGCTCGCAGTTCTTGTCTGCGCTTTTGATCGCGTGTCCTCTATGTCAAGCGGACACGACGCTAAACGTGCACAACCTCCGGTCGCGGCCTTACGTCGACATGACACTCGAATTGCTGAATCAGGCACAGATTAACATAAGCACAGACTATCACGAGTTTATGGTGCCGTGTTGTCAGCAGTATGCGGACACAGATTTTTTGATTCCCGGCGATTTTTCGTCTGCGGCATTCCATCTAAGTGCGGCCGCAATTACCAACTCGCGAGTAAGCGTTCATAATCTCTCTGAATCGAAACAAGGTGATGAGAGAATTGTGTCTATCCTCAGAGAGATGGGGGCTCGCATCTCGTGGGAAGGTGATGCGGTCACCGTTGACGGTGCCGAGCTGCGCGGCGTCACCATAGACGCCGGCGATGTCCCAGATCTTGTTCCGATACTCGCCGTTCTAGGCGCATACGCAGAAGGGACTACCGACATCTTTCACGTTGCTCATTTGCGCTACAAAGAGACGGATCGACTTGTCGCTATGATTACTGAACTGCGCAAAATGCAGGTGGACATCAAGAAAGTGGATGATACACTTCGAATCCAGGGGGGGGCGCCCAAAGGAGCTACTTTAAGCGGATATGGCGACCATCGCATCGTTATGGCGCTTACTGTCGCAGCGTTGGGGGCGGATGGAGAAACCCAGATTGACACCGCGGAATCGGTTAAGGTGTCCTACCCGGATTTCTTTGATGATATTTTTGACCTAGGAGCAAATCTCGAGCCGACGAGTATTGAAACCGTCTGAAGCTCATTGAGGGAGATTCGCGTTGTATGAACACCTGGGGGCGCATCTTTAGGGTGACGACGTGGGGTGAGAGCCACGGTCCAGCCATTGGAGCAGTCATTGACGGCTGCCCGGCAGGATTACGAATAACCCACGAAGATATCCAAAAGGAACTCAACCGCAGACGTCCGGGTCAGAGTGCCATTACGACGCAGCGGTCCGAGAGGGATACAGCGCAGATACTCTCAGGCATTTACGAAGACAAAACGCTTGGTACGCCGATCTCCATTGTCATACAAAACGAAGACGTCGACTCGCGCACATATGATGAGCTGCGTCACGTCCCGCGCCCTGGACATGCCGACTACACGTTTCACGTCAAGTACGGATGGCGAGATCACCGAGGCGGCGGGAGGGCATCAGCGCGTGAGACAGCGGCCCGCGTTGCTGCGGGAGCTGTCGCGAAGGAGCTGCTCGCGCATCGAGACATCCGCGTGCTCGGGCACGTCGTCGAAATTCACGGAATACAATCGAAGTTCGTTTTTGAGAGCCCGGAAGATTTATTGCTAGCTGAGAGGAGCATCGTGCGATGCTGCGACTCAGCTGCGTCTGATGAGATGATCGCGTGCATCGAACGTATAAAAAAGGCGGGCGATAGCGTCGGCGGAATTGCGGAAATAGTTGCCTTCAACGTTCCAGCAGGGGTCGGTGAGCCTGTTTTTAGCAAGCTGGACGCAGAGCTGGCCAAAGCGCTGATGAGCGTCGGCGCCGTTAAGGCGGTTGAGATTGGTGCAGGCTTCCAATCGGCAAGACTCACAGGGACAGAAATGAACGATCCGTTCACCGCAACGAGTGGAAGGATCGAAACCAAAACGAACAAGGCTGGCGGAATTCTCGGTGGTATTTCTACCGGAGCGCCAATTATCTGCAGAATTACTGTGAAACCGACACCTTCTGTTGGAGGGCGGCAAACATCAGTCGATTTGGAAACGTTGGAGGAAGTCGATCTGTCTGTTTCGGGCAGACACGATCCCTGCATTTTGCCGAGAATAGTGCCAGTCGCTGAGGCTATGGTTGCTCTCGTGCTTGCCGATTTAATGATACAGGGCGGCTTTATCCACCCGGTGCATGTCTGACCATTGTGCAGTTAACAAGCGCCCTTTGGCAACGGGTCTCTTATTCGCGGTTGGATCGCTTCTTTAAAGCGTAATCGCGCTTCAAACTAGTTCTCCGCGATTTCCAGCAACTATTTATCGCGGTCTGCGATAAGAAGTGCGGTAATTCGTAAGCTCGTATATAAATGGAAACGGAAATTGCAGGAAGTAGGATTAAGGCATCGTCCAATATGGCACGATTTGTAATGATTTGTGGGACCGCTTCGCACGTTGGCAAGAGCATCATAGCTGCTGCGCTATGCAGGCTTTTAGTGAATAGCGGGTTCAAAGTAGCGCCTTTTAAGTCACAAAACATGAGCTTGAATTCGTGGGTGACGCGTGGCGGCGATGAGATCGGGATTGCTCAGGCCGTTCAAGCCTGGGCAGCTAAAATTGAACCGTCAGTTGACATGAATCCGGTGTTGTTGAAGCCTAAGGGCGACATGATCTCACAAGTCATCTTGCATGGAAAACCCCTCGGGGACAGGAAAGTAGGTGAGTACTACGATTCAGTAGACGCCATATTTAAGCACGTTTGCGATTCGCTAAAAACGCTTGCTCGTTCACACGAGATTATCGTAATGGAGGGTGCTGGCAGTCCTGCCGAGATTAACCTCTACGAGCGGGATATTGCGAACCTGCGAGTTGCCCGCAGTGTCGACGCCCCCATAATCCTGATAGGTGACATCGAGCGAGGGGGCGTCTTTGCGAGCCTTTATGGGACAGTTCAATTGCTCCCTGTCAACGATCGGCGTCGGATCAAAGGCTTCATCATTAACAAATTCAGAGGTGATGAAAAACTGCTTGAGCCGGGAATCACGCAGCTCGAGAAGCTCACGGGCATTTCCGTTCTCGGCATCATTCCATATGTAAATGTACGGCTGCCTTCTGAAGATTCCGTGTCGCTTGGGGATAAGTCGCCCACCTCTAACGGCGCACCAGACATTGCGGTGATCAGGCTCCCGCATATCTCTAATTTCACTGACTTTGAACCCCTTGAAGCCGTCGCCAAAATCCGGTATGTTTCGTTAGACGGCGATTTTGGCTCACCAGACGCGGTGATTATTCCCGGTACAAAAAACACTATCGACGATTTAGCCGCGTTGCGCCAGTCGGGGATGGATAAACAGATCGAAGCGAGTGCGGGAACAATACCGATCATAGGCATCTGTGGTGGATTTCAGATGCTCGGTGAGACTATAACTGATGAGGGCTATGAGGGCACGCGAAACGAAAGCAAAACGGTAGAAGGGTTACGGTTGCTGCACGTCCATACCGTTTTTAACTCGCTTAGGAAAGTGACCAAACAGGTTGAAAAACACGTTACAGGAAATGGGCCACTGCTCGACCGCTTGCGAAACCAAACAATGCGCGGATACGAAATTCACATGGGTACCACTACGTCTGATTTCCCGATATTCGGTGACGACGGGGCGCAGGATGACACAGGCATTATCTTGGGCACCTACTTGCATGGCTTGTTCCACAACGACAACTTTCGCTCCGTTTTATTGGAATACCTGCAAACGAGATATTCGCAGCGACAAAAAGGCGTAGGTCATACGCCGCTCTCCCGCCCAACTGCTTCGGAGCGTGCGCCACACTCCGATTACAACGGGGATCCTTTTGATGAGTTGGCTCGCGTAGTCCAGCAACATGTAGACATGGAAGCGCTGTATTCAATCATTGGATTGTAAGAAATGCCTTCTTGGCTCCTTGTCCAGATCTTGATCCTTTTTGTTGCTTTAACGCTTGACGTATTTGTCGGCGAACCCCCCGCCAAAGTGCATCCTGTCGTCTGGATGGGGCGAATCGTCTCAGCACTGGAGAAGGGCCTGTACAGGGGAACCGAGCGCGCTCAAAGACTCAAGGGAACGGCAGCAGCAGCAGCTGTAATTGTGAGCTTTACCGTACCTGTCGCGCTTTTTCAGTTGCTCGGGTATCGCATAGCAAGCACGAATGGTGCTTTGTTGCTGCTCTACGTTGTGCTGAGTGCGTACTTGCTCAAGTCATCCTTCACTATAGTTATGCTGCAAAAAGAAGCCCTCGGCGTGACCGATCTAGCCTACATAGACATAGAGGCGGCTCGCTTTCGGCTGCGAGCACTTGTCAGCAGGGATCGAGTAGATCTCAATCGCGAGCGCATCCTTTCGGGCGTATGTGAATCGGTCGCAGAGAACACCGTTGACAGCGTCGTTTCTCCCCTCCTGTTCTTTGCCGTTTTCGGCGTCGTAGGCGCCCTATGCTATCGTACCGTAAACACGCTCGATTCTATGCTTGGCTACAGAGATCACAGGGAGCACGCAGGGCTATTTTCAGCCCGACTGGACGATGTTTTCAACTACCTTCCGACGCGCATCGCAATCGTTCCCATGCTGCTAGGGTTTCGCGTATTGTCAGGCAAAACCGCCTTCGGTGAGGCGTGGTCAGTCTTAAAACGGGATCGACATAAGAAGCGAGCGATCAACTCGGGGATCCCCGTTGCTCTATTTGCGGGAGGATTAGGCGTCACGCTGACCAAGAGTTCAAGCTATGAAATTGGCGAAGGCCAAGACGACATCACAAGGACCACTGTCAGTCGTGCGGTAAACGTCATGCTCTTCACGTCGGTGTGCACCCTCTTACTTGCGGTCGTTCTGTTGTTCGCACGAACCTTGACGTAGCAGCCTGTGATCGAAGATACGCGGCGCAATAACGCAAACAAGTTAAACTAGGAGCGCAAAGTGGTGTTCTGTATATGCTTCGAGGGGTTGAGACGAGGCCGCTCACTAAACGCGCAGACGAGCGAGGATTCTTCACAGAACTAGTCAGGCAAGATTGGATAGGCGAGGATTCACTGCAACAATGCAATTTCTCCATCACCTACCCCGGCGTCGTCAGGGCGTGGCATCGGCACACGCGGGGACAGATCGATAACTTCGTCGTTCTACGCGGTGCAGTAAAGCTTTGTGCATTTGACGACGCGACCTTAGAACTGAACGAGATCATTCTAACAAGCGATGTCTTACTATCAGCACGCATTCCCGGACAGTATTGGCACGGATTCAAAGTCCTCGGTGAAAAGCGAGCATATCTGGTGTACTTCGTTAACAAGCTCTACGACTACACGGCACCTGACGAGGAGCGGCGCGCTTGGGACGATCCCACAGTGTGTCCCACACTCATAAATGGAAGTGCGCAGGATCAGCGTTGTGGACAGCCGTGGGAATGGACGTATATCGGCTTCAAGTAGTGAAAGGAGCACAATGACGCTCGCTTACGGAACTAGAAGCAAATGACAGAAAAAGTTAGTAGGCCCAAATGACCGAACTGCCTATTGCTCCCGTTGACAGAATTATCCGAAAGGCGGGCGCGGAACGCGTAAGCCAAGAGGCAGCGGAAGCTCTTGCCAACGTCATGGAAAACTACGTAATTGATCTCACTGAACGCGCTTTGATATTGGCACAGCACGCGGGAAGGAAGACGATTCGTGTCGATGACGTCCGCTTGGCCGCATCGCGAAGTTAAGATGGATCTTGCGGACATGCAAGAGCAAATCAAAGTTAGGTACGGCGCGATCGATAAGGCCTCGGGCTCACTCTTTCTTCTTTCAGTCCTCTTAGAGGAATGTTGCGAGCTTGCTACTGTGATTCGACGCCAGGAAGCGACAGCCACGGAAGAGGTTGTTGACGTCATATTTTGCGCGCTTTCGATCGCAAACCTGCTCGAGGCGGATGTCGATCGCTTGTTGCTAGAAAAGTACCTGTGGAGAGGGGTCGACGAAGTCACGCAAAGCTGGACCGATCTTACGAAATAAAAAGAAGCGTTGCACATTGCCGTGCACGTATGCTGTACTAACACAACAGAAGGTCGCAGATAACATAGCAGCTTAGGCGCATCGAAACGCTTTACGTCATTGCGGTTTTCGCTCAGGACATAGAGCCCATCGAAATGACTTTTCGGGGAAGATACGTTGCCAGGCGAGGCTTTTAGATGCCGCGGTTGTCAGTTCGCTTAGTGGTAGTTGTGTTTCCAATGCTTTCAGTTCAGCAAGATCTGCATTAGTGGTCGGGTGTCGGTGCGCAGCCCCGCAAATTGCTGGATGGCCGGCCGTCGACAAAGGGTACGTCCCGATACGTCGCGCTAACTTAATGCTTTCCGTCTTATCGAAGCATATCAGTGGACGGTAAATAGGTACCTCGGAAGCTTGGTCGATTGCTAAGAGATTTTGGGTCGTTTGGCTTGCGACCTGTCCAATGCTCTCTCCAGTTACGATACCGTGCGCCCTCTCTTTTTTCGCGATCGATGCGGCGATCCTATACATCATTCGTTTGCAAAGTACACAAGTTGTTCGCGGGGCTAAGGTCAGAAACTTATCTAAACTATCGCCATGATGCACAACGGCGAGATCTAGCGGGCGTCCCGCCCAAACCGCGAGTGCTTTGACAACAGCCAGGGCCCGCTCTCGTCCGGAGTCGTCTGTGAACGGCTTGCAGTCAAAAAACAAAGGGACGATAGTGCAACCGCGCTTCATCATAAGCCACGCTGCGACTGGCGAATCAATCCCTCCGGAGATGAGGGCGATCACTTTTCCTTGGGTTCCCAGTGGCAGGCCTCCGACCCCGTGGATAACCTCTGTGTAGATATAAGTGCGCTCCGCCCTAACTTCGATGAACAGCGGGACATCTGGTTTTGTTAATCTCACGGGTGCGCCTGTGGCTTTTTCAATCGCACCTCCGACAACAATGCCAACGTCTTTGCTTGAGTAGTCATGCATTCCTGTTCGACGTGCTCGAATTCCGAACGATTTTCCCTCCGATAGCAGCGGCGATATGATTCGTAAAGCCGCGTCTTTCATTGCATCCAGCGTCGCTGTGCTCGTCTGGACGGGGCTAACCGAGACGACCCCAAAAACGCGTGCTATCGTCTTAGCTGCCGCCGCCTCTTGCGTATGGACGAAAATGCGGCCAAAATCTCTAACTACAACATCATATGGGATTTCGCAAAAGCTTAACGCTTTTTCTATATTCTTAACGAGTGTGTGCTCATAGCGACTTCTAACTCTGTCGCTTTTAATCCCAATTTCACCGTATCGGACTAAGATGGAATCGATTGTCTTCATATCGCTGATCATTCATCATCTATGCACTATACAAAGCACGCTGCTTTATTTCGGTGCCGGATATCTGTACAAAGAGCTGCAGGGTGGTTAGGCGGTTCGGCGTGACAAGGTTACTCAGTCAGGTACTACAGTCAGCGTTTTATAATGGTTTTGGATAGGATAGAGATTTCGTGGGGGTTTACGAACGGCCTCTGGCTATATCTATCGGCTGGTGCGAGATTGACGTTGCGGTTATCAAAGTGTCTCCTTCCTGTTTCGTAGACCTAAAGAGACTTAGTTAAACCGGTCCGAAAGGAGCGTTTTTGAAAAGGACTCTGTGTTGACGACTAAGCTGTGCCGTGCATAGTCCATGTTTTTGCTTGTGCTCGATTCTAATGTGGCTCGTTATCGAAGCGTTTGCCCAGCTAAACGTGTAAAGCATTTATATATGTCTATACATACTAAACGTGGCCGCCGTGGCTAAGCTCGGCATAGCGGCTGATTCGTATTTGAGCATCGTTCAAAGAAGTATCAGCAGATCGAGGGTTCAAATCCCTCCGGCGGCTTGTTCAAAGTACTGCTTTTACACGCTACGCTTGTGCGACTTTATGGGCTAGTATCTATGTGAAAGGTGCAAGCAAAGAGACATATTATTATGTGTGAAAATACATAAAGTTTATCGTTCATAAAGGCAATCCGAAACACGATGGCGAACGAAGAGAAGCGTCAGAGTATGAAGGAGGACATAATCGAGCAAATAGAGAAGCTCGATGTGTTGCGTGAGAAAGGCTTCATCACTAACGAGGCCTACGAAAAACAAAAAACTGAATTGCTTGAACTTCTCTGACGTTGCGCATCTCTACGCATTTTGTCACTTGAGCCCTTGTTTCCTCAAGAACTTCTGCATGTCTTTTTGCGAGCGAACGCCTTTTAGCGTTCTCTGCATCACCTTGTGATATTTCAGTAGCTCGCGCACGTTGTCGGGTGGGACGCCAGAGCCACGCGCGATCCGTTTTATGCGCGAACTGCGAATAATACGGGGATGCTCGAGCTCTTCGTCAGTCATCGAATCCATAACCACTTTAAAACGCCCTAGCGTCTCTTTCGTCGATTGGAGAGCAGTATTTGGGATATCGACGCCGAGTGATCCTAACGGAAGCATTTGGACGATTTTGGTGAGTGGCCCCATCTTATTTATCGCTTCCATTTGTTTGTACATATCCTTCAGCGTAAAATCCCCTTTTAGCATCGCCTCTGCTTCTTCCATCTCAATGGGGGGCTCTTCTTCGATCATTTCGACCAGGGTCTTGATATCCCCCATGCCGAGCAGCCGAGAGATGAATCGGTCCGGTTCGAACTTTTCGAAATCATCAATAGTTTCGCCCGTACCGATGAACGCTATGCCCGTTCCAACCTCGGCAACTGCTGAAAGGGCGCCACCTCCTTTCGCTGTTCCATCGAGCTTCGTTACGATGACTCCCGTTAAGCCGATCGCTGCGTTGAACGCTCGGGCTTGCTCGCTCGCCTGTTGACCAATTCCAGAGTCGAGCACTAGGAAGCGCTGATCAGCTCTCGCAATATCGTTGATCGCCTTCATTTCGAGAATGAGGTCTGATTCGAGCGCGTGGCGCCCCGCTGTATCGACGATGATAACCTCGTAGCGTTTGAGCTCAGCGATGCCGCGGGTTGTTATGTCGACTGCGTTCTTGTTCTCTAATTCGCCGTAAAAAGCGACGCCGATCCGCTCACACAGTTGTGAGAGCTGGTCATAAGCCCCGGGGCGGAAGGCGTCGGCGCAGATGACCCCAGCTTTCAAGCCCTTTTTCTGAAAAAATCGCGCAAGCTTCACCGTAGTAGTCGTCTTGCCGCTGCCCTGAAGCCCGACCATGACTACGACGTGACGAGTGAGCGGCACCGATATAGGTTCGCCGAGGAGCGCAACAAGCTCTTGGTATACAATGTTGATGACGTGTTGACGAGGGTTCAGTTTCCCAGAGAGCTCCTCCTTCAACGCCCGTTCTTTAATTCGTTTCGACAGCTGCTGGACTAAAGCGACATTGACGTCAGCGCTGAGGAGCGCTCGTTGAATGTCCTTTACGACTTCATTGAGCGTTTTTTCGTCGATGCGATTAGCTCGAGCTAGTTTCTTGAGCGTGTCGCGAAGCGAGCTGCCTAGGTTCTCTAGTACCATTTACGTTTTTGCCTCGTCGAATAGTCTGGCCATAAGCCATTGGGGGTCAAACTTGACAATGTCTTCGTAGTCTTGCCCTACGCCTAAAAAGAGGATTGGCTTACTGGTTGCATGCGCTATCGAGATGGCGGTGCCCCCTTTTGAATCGGCATCCACCTTGGTGAGAATCGATCCATCGATGGCCATTGTCGCATTGAACAGGAGAGCACGCTCCACTGCATCGTTACCCGCGAGGGCTTCGTCGACAAAAACCACTAAATCCGCGTCTATGACTCGCTCAATTTTTTTGAGCTGGTTCATGAGGTTGACGTTCGTGTGGATTCTCCCGGCGGTATCTGCGAGGACGACGTCCTTGTGTTTCGCTCGCGCATACTGCACAGCATCATAGATTACTGCGGCAGGGTCCGCGCCCTGTTGGTGTTTGACGAGCTTTACTCCTAACTTCTCAGCGTGGCGTTCAATCTGCTCAAGAGCACCGGCCCGGTACGTATCGCCTGCAGCGAGCACGACGCTATATCCCTGATTTTTGAGGCGGTGTGCCACTTTTGCGATGGTTGTGGTCTTTCCTGTTCCATTTA
>JBAXDW010000041.1:0-10064 GCA_037140755.1 Methanobacteriota archaeon | reverse complement strand
CACACCAATCAAATCGGACAGGCTCAGGTCTTCGCCGTGAATCGTCCCCTCGCATTGATGGAACTGCGGCAGGTGCGTTGAGTCCATGCTTTCTCGTCGGAACACGCGGTCTATGCCGAAGATCATTGCCGGGGGATTCGGGTGTTGCACCAAATAACGAAATGCTGACCCAGTCGTGTGGGTTCGCAAGACTGCCCTACGCGATCGTTCAAGGTCGAAATCGCCCCCCCACCCCACGGATCCTTCGCAACCAGAAGTATGTGCTGCTGCTACGCGCGCGGCTAAGTCAGCGGGCAATTCAAGAGCAGCTGGTCGGGAGAGGTAGAACGTGTCTTGCTCATCCCGTGCGGGATGATCTTGCGGCACGAAGAGCACGTCGAAATTGTGGAATTCGCTTTCGACGATTGGCCCCTTGAACTCAGCAAACCCCATCGCTATGAAAATGTCGCGCATTTCGTCAATAAGGCGCCGCAACGGGTGTGCTTTTCCCGGATAAAGTGGAAGGGTGTCTGCCCGCACATCATATGGCTTCAATCGCCCCCGCCACACCCCGGTCCTGATAAGTTCAGAAGTAAGATCTGCGATGTCACGGTCCGCTGCTCGTGGAGCATCAAGTTGTGTTTCGTCGCCTGCTTGAGTCAATATGATCTCACGGGACGCGATCTGACGCGCCCGCACGATATTGCGCTTTGCGAGCTCCTTGAGAGCGCGTTCTGCCTGTTGTGGCTCAACTGAGACATCCCTCATTGTGAACCGCTTTAGTGCTTTCACGTCCTGAAGTATGCACTCTTCAGGGACTTCATCTGCCGTGCGCGGCGATAGGATAGAATCGCCATTGGCAGTCGTGATGGTGGCCCACCCCCTACGCTTGAGCCAGCCGACGGCGATTGGCATCGTTGGAAAGATGCTCTGGAGGTCGTTGAGGGGAGTTGGCCCGTTTAGCAGCAGGTAATCGTGAACCTGTCGCTCTGGAAGGCCTTTCTTTGCATACATCGCGCCCTCCTGAGTCAGTTCGTATGAAGTGTCGATATTTTCTTCTACCCGCGCCAGCCCTTCTGTTTGTAACAGATACGCCGACTGAAGGACTGCTTCAATTTTCAGCCCAGTGTCTTTCGAAAGAGTATCCACTCTAGCTCGTTTTGCTCGCCTAAGGGAACGCAAAAGCACCCAGTCATTGTTAGATAGCTGCACCATACGTATCGCTGACGTTAAGGAGGGTAAAACACCGTCTATTCCTACTCACCTACACACGATTGTTATTTATTGTTAACTATCTAAAGAATCCACATGAAGGCTAAACGACGTTATTGTCGCGAATACAAGGCAGGTTCACTGAGGTTCAACGCCGTCAATGCTACAGCAGTTGCGTGCCACCTATCCAAAGTGCTGAGGCAATGCTGGAAATGAAATAGTGACAGATAAGTATATAAGGTCACTTTTTTTGTTCAGAAGGGACTTGCGTATTCCCGACAACACTGGTATCATCGAAGCGTCTTCGGCCTCTGAAAAAGTGATACCTTCTTTTATCTCTGACCCTAGACAAGCGTCGCGAAATCCCTACTTCGGTCTTAACGCATTTCAGTTTATGATCGAATAACTTCAAAATCTCGCTCACCAAGTAGCAACGGCACGCGGTTTCTTGTTCATACTTCGGGGACAATCAGAGGCGGTTGTGAAACGCCTTATTGATGAGGAGGATATAGAGGCTGTTTTCGTAAACAGGGATTATACGCCCTTCAGTCGAACGCGAGACACTGCGATCGCAAAAGTCTGCAAAGAGAGACGAGTTGCCTTTCATTGCTGTTCTGATGTGCTGTTACACGAACCGGGAGACATCCTGAAAGACGACGGGAAACCGTACACGATCTTCTCTCATTTTTTCAGAAAAGCGCGTTCGATTCCAGTTAGGCCAGTCAACGCGGCAAGAGTTGCCAATTTTTCAAATTTACGCATCGCCCCGGAACAACACGAGGTGCTTGACTACGATCTGCAAGATCGGAAAGCGCTAAGGGTTATACGTGGCGGCCGCTCAAGAGCGCTCGAAGTGCTAGCTGACCTGAGCAAATTCGCTCAGTATAAGACCGAGCGAGAGTACCATTCTAAAAGCGCAACGACGACGCTTTCAGCGCACAACAAGTTCGGCACATGCTCAATACGAGAGGTGTATTATTCTGTTGTGAACCAACTAGGTAGCGAGCATCAGCTCACTGTTGAGTTGTTCTGGCGCGATTTCTACTCGCACATCGCGTACTTCTTTCCCCACATCTTTGGCGGCTCTTTTCATCCCAAGTACGACGCCTTAGCATGGGACACTTCTTCAAAGAAATTTGACGCGTGGTGCGCCGGAAGAACGGGGTTTCCTATTGTCGACGCGGGGATGCGAGAGCTAAACGCAACCGGATTCATGCACAACCGCGTCCGGATGATCGTCGCATCGTTCCTTACTAAAGACCTTCACATTGATTGGTGTCGGGGAGAACGTTATTTTGCCCAAAAGCTTGTGGATTATGATCCTGCTGTCAATAACGGGAATTGGCAATGGTGCGCGTCGACTGGTTGCGATGCACAGCCGTATTTTCGGATATTCAATCCGTGGCTGCAACAGAGACGATTCGACCCGGATTGCAATTACATTAAAGCATGGATCCCGGAGTTACGCGCGATCGTCACAGCGCTGATCCACTCTCCCGACAAGCTTAAGGACGCGGCAATTCCCGGCTACCCCGCGCCTCTCGTCGATCACGCAACGGAAAGCACGCGAGCGAAAGAAGCGTATCGTCTGGTCGTACGAGGCACATAAAAGCACCCGTGAGGTTAGCGTCATTATACCTGCCTGCAACGTTCGCATATCACAAGATGCTGTTCGTGAGGCGATAGATCCTAGGCAGGCGCGCACTACCCGACCTGATGCTCACGGACCCACGAACGGAACCTCTGCAAACCGTGAAGTGAGGGACTGCTTGTGCAAAGAGCCTCTTACTAGCAGCTGACTTGCTTAGGTCATTGCTGACAGTCTCGGATGATAAAGTCCTCGATCCGATCTCGCGCTCGCTCGCGCGCGGCCTGGTGATTTTTTAGAAACTGCACGACCTTATCGGCAAGCTCCTTTTTGCACTCGCCACAAGCGCGTTCACCGCTCAAACACTCCTGACGCAGCTCAAGCGCCCGTTGATCGTCCTTTTCAAAGAGGTAAAACGAGTACTGATACACCGCACAAATGTCAGGCACGCCACCTAGCTCCCGTTGTTCTTTCACGGTGGTCCGCCCGCCGGTAAATGCACTAGAAATTTTTATCCGCGCCTCTTCTGGAGTGTCTGTTGTGAAAATACTCGTTTCAGGAAGCGAAGCGGACATTTTGTCGAGGCCTAAAAGGCTCGGGAAAAACCGGCTGTGCACGAGCGCCGGCTTGTAGTAGCCCATCTTGGGAGCAACATCACGAGTGATTCGAAAGTGCGGGTCCTGGTCGATCGCGCAAGGGATTAGTACTGGCACATTTCGCCCCGCCAGGAGAGAGGGCAAGAACGCCGGCGCCGATTGCATACTCGTGAAGAATACCATTCCAATGTTCGTGCTGGCATCGAATCCGAAAACCGCGCGAGCTGCCGAGAACGTAACGCGCTTCGCTACTTCTAACGCAATCGGGTAGAGAGTACGTGCGTATTCTGTGTCGAGAAAGATTCGTGTTTTTTTCGGATCAAAGCCAAGCGCGATTAGATCGAGACTATTATCATATGAAAAACTGCGCGTTGCATTTGCATTGAGCTCATCCTTTTGTAGGAATTTCTCATCATCGGTCATCTGGAAGTACAGCTCGGCGCCAAATGCGTCTTGCAGATACTTCGTGAACATCCACGGCATCAGATGACCGAGATGCGTATGCCCAGAGGGCCCGCGTCCTGTGTAGAGAACGAACTTCTCACCTGCTTCGTAGCGATCCAGTATCCAGTTGAGGTCTCGATGTGAAAAGAAGACCTGCCGCCGCAACATCAGTGGGATTGAACCGGTGAGTTTCTTGAATCGCGCTAAGATAACGTCGTTGATGGGCTGCGTGCCAAAAAGAGTTATCAACTTGCCATAATCAACGTGCCCTTCAACTTCCCATGGTGTAACGATAAACTCGTCGCTTGGCATCGTGTTCTAGCCCCGCCCCCTTATGTATCTCGGCTATTGATAGTCATCAGCGGTAATAAAGACACCGTGTCGCATGCGGGGGCCTCGCAGGGCATCGTGTCGGCGGATGACGCGTAGTTCGACAGGGCGCAATACAAAAAGACACGAGTTACGGTTTTGCCCTTCCAATGTCGAGATATTCGAGGCCCTTTTTTCCGCTATAGGCAAAAATCATTCGTTTACGCACGCCGTGTGCAAGACGAATCGCACGTGACATCTCCGGCAGCATTACGACGAAACCCTCTGGGAGGGCGTGCACAAGGTACTTTGAATGCGGAATCCGGTCAACGTCTCCGACTTGCTCATATGCCCTGAAATGGCTGCCAAATTTGAAACCAGTTTTCACGACGAATCCGCGTTCGCGGAGATCCGTGTACACTTCAAGCTTCCTCAAAAATTCCGGTTCAATGGACTCGGCCCTGTCAATGAATTGCGGCCGGGTAAAGCGTTCGTTCGTAGCCCCATCCTCAAGCAGTAGCCCAAGCTGCATAAGGTATGCACACTCAAGAAGAGAGAGCTGGAGCATTTTTTCGTCCACAAGCTTTCCATAAAAGCCAGCGCGATAAAGCTGCACGGCGTGTCGCTCATCCCAGATAACGACCCGATCGTCAAGAAGGCTAGCATCCGCTTCAGAAAGATCCACCGCAAGAGACGGCATCTCACCCTGCATGATCTCGTTCTTTGCTTCGTAGAAGGTGAGATCGCTTTCTTCATCGACGACCGCGAAAAGCATCTTTTTCCTACGTTTTTGGGTGAGTTTGACCTTTTCTACGAGTTCTGCGAATGGCACGGAAATGCGTTCGGAAAGCACGTACACGTAGGCAGATGCCGCACCCTTACCCGGCCTCCCTCCACGAGGATACAGCCTGAAGTCAGTCACGCTTGGTTGTACGTAATAGCCTCGTTCGCGCAGGTCTTTGTAGGCCACGTACTTGAGATCAAAGTAAGGCTGAATGCTTGATGCCTCTTTTAGAAACCCTTTAAAGGTGATCCCTAGGTCAAGTCGCTCTCGTTCTATCAAGAAAGCAGCCTCGGCGAGAGACAGCTCGAGCGCGTCTCCTTTCAGCCGACCGTAGTAGCTGAAGTCCTGCTGACCGTAGGATTCTTTTGAAAGCACTACCTTATCGCCTTTTAAGTCAAACGCCATTGTCTCGCACCGTTCCGCTCATTTCCAAATGCTGATAACGAGATATTACTTTTTCCTACTAATACATAGCTTAAAATAGCAGCCTGCCGAGAGTTCTGTTGTTGCGGGGTAGGCTTAGAGGATGCTCTTAGTTGCAGATGCAGTTAGCGGGGAGTTTACATCTCTCTTTCCCTTCTCTTTTTTCAATCAAATGCAATCGCACGTGCTGCCGAGCCTCCTGGGGTCGGATGATGACATAGTCGTCGCAGCGCCTACTGCATCTGGAAAGACCGTGCTCGCCGAGCTTGCGATGATTCGCGAGCTCTCAAAACCGCAACCCAATAAGATCCTCTACCTCGCTCCGCTGCGCGCTCTCACGAACGAAAAGGAAGGTGAGTGGCAAGCCTTATTCACGCCAATGGGCTTCGAGGTCTACGTTGTTTCTGGCGAACGCGAGTTAAACCCGGCAAAAGCACGCAGCGCTCATATCATCATATCAACGCCGGAAAAATGGGATTCTTCCAGCAGAAAGCACAGTACGACACACAAGTTCGTCAGAGACGTTTCGGTGATTATCATCGACGAGGTGCATCTCCTTGATTCTGATGAGCGCGGAGGCGTGCTTGAAGCGTTGATCACACGAATGAAGCGCATCAAAGATAACAAAGTCCGGATCGTCGCGCTTAGCGCAACAATGCCCAACGTCGACGAGGTCGCTAAGTGGATAGGCGCTACCGAAGAGCACACTTTTGCTTTTGACGATTCATACCGTCCAGTCCCGCTCAAAGCTGACGTTTTTGGATATAATCCTGGCAAGAACAAGTTCGTGGACAAGTACATCAGGTTGTATAAAGCCGTCACACTGATCGAGCCCCACATCCCTGATGGCCAAGCCCTCATTTTTGTAGCAACCAGGTCTGATACGACTCAAGCGGCATCAAAGCTCGTTGAGATCTTCGCGACAAAAAGGACGACACTTACGACTCAAGAGTCGGAACACGTGGCTGTGCGAATAAAGAACAAATCCCTAAGCGATGCTGTGCGCAATGGTATCGGTTTTCACCATGCTGGCCTCGTGAAACAAGACCGAGACCTCGTTGAGGCGGCTTTCAAAGCGGGACACATCAAAATACTGGTTTCCACATCGACGCTCGCCTGGGGTGTTAACCTCCCTGCAAGAGTCGTCGTCATTCGAGACATCGCAAACGAGGCTATCGATGAAGAGATAAGCTCACTTGATCTCCTTCAAATGCTCGGTCGCGCCGGCCGGCCTCAGTACGACGAACGCGGTTTCGGGTGGCTTATCGCACCACGCGAGCGTGTAAAAGACTTCGTTAAGATGTTGCGTGAGGGCCCACCAATACGCTCGCAGTTGCACAAGACACTCAGTGAGCACTTGAATGCGGAAATCAGCATGGGCACTATCAAGAGCCGCGCGGATGCCACACAGTGGTTTAGCGGAACGTTTTGTTATGTGCAACACCCACAGTCGGGCGTTCTTCTAGAAGAAAACGTAGACGCCCTCATTGAACAAGGATTTGCCATCGAGACAGAGGACCGCCTGCTTCCAACTGATCTCGGCAAGCTTGCCTCAAAGTACTACCTCCGCCTTAACACTGCTCGAGGGTTTACACAGTTACAAGAGTCGCCTACCGATGAGGAGTTGCTAGACGCCGTCGCTTCTGCTGAGGAATTTGTTGATGTCGTAGTGAGGCGGAACGAGGTCTCTGCGATAAAGCGTACGCAGTCAAGCTATCGCGGACACAACTCGAAGGTGCTCGCTATATTGGACGCATATATTGAGCGCGGAGAAGTCGCCGAAGTGTTAAAGAGTGATGCTTGGCTGATCAGACAAAACGCGCTTCGGCTCTTGTCCGCATTGGAAGCGTTCCTATTGCGCTTTAACGCGCCGGAAACCGTCTTGCGAGCAAGAATTCTCGCTCTACGACTTGAGTATGGAGCTCCCGAGGAGCTGTGCCCATTGCTTCAGCTAGACGGAGTGGGCATAAAACAAGCGACTCAGCTCTATGCGCAGGGGATTAAGTCGCCGTTTGATATCCCCACAGCGGTGCTTTCCAGACTCGTTGCTGGCGCGCGTATCGCACGGTCAATAGATAAGCTGCCTGAAATCAAGATTGACATGCAATTGCCCGGTTCGATACCATTTGGAAAAAACGTAATGTGCCACGCAACTGTAACAAACGCTCGCGGAGGCGCACGCGTATCAGTATCCGTGTTCGCCAATGGGCTCAAGATGCTTCGCGACAGCTTTTATCTGGCGAATGGATATTCCAAATCAATTCCCATCGGTATCTATGGCTCCCAAAACGAACGAGTCACATACCAAGTACGAGTCGACCATCTCGACTGCATCGAAGCTCCCCAGACCCGAGAGAAAGAAATCAAGATCACCAATCTCCCTAGCGAACTGAGAGCAGCTACTAATAACGTGGGCAGAGAGCCAGTGGCTTCTGGCAATGAGACACGAGCTCATGCGGGAGTACCGCACTTTTCGATACCTCAGGGAGCGCGTGCAGAGGCGCATCAAGCAGGAGCGTTGGATACGCCGCTCACAATCCCCCGCAGCGCCCCACACAAGAGTGGCACGAAGCTGGACGAAGAGGGTTTAGATATACACCTGAGATCAGTGGGACGCTGCAAGCTATGCGGCGGTTCATTGAACCGCACTGGAAGCATAATATCGTGTGATTGCGGAGCCCTTTACAAGCTGCCCACCGGAGCAGAACTCGCTGAAAGCACTTGCAGCTGCGGGTTGCCCAAGTTCAGGCTCAAGCTTCTCGGAGTTAACGTGTGCATCGACCGTAAGTGCGAGAACATGGATGATATAATTGCCCAGCACATTGCAACGGGCAGTTTCGTCTGCCCCCACTGTCATGGTCCCCTCACCGTCGTGCGCAGAAAGGGGATCATTGTGGGGTGCGCACAGTACTATGACGGATGTAAGACCGCATTCTTGTTGCCAGCAAACGCATCGATCGTTGGGCGGTGCAAGTGCGGGCTCCCGAAGCTGCAGCTGAAAACAAAGACTCGATGTCTTGACACCAAGTGTCGAGTGTAGCGGCACCTTACGGGATCAACGTCTTCTAATCCCACAGCAATCTACAGTAGGATCATTTCCCACAGCAATCTACAGTAGGATCATTTCTTCCGAATTGTGGCGCTGTCTGGGTCAAGGCCGCGCCATTCGACAACATAGCCGAGAGCTTCCAACACTTTCTCTGGAGATAGAACACCCTCTTCTTCGATCATACTAAGCGCGGCAGGTAGTGCCCCACCTTCAAATGCTTTCAGTTTCACGACGATTGTGTCAAGCTTCTGCTCGCTTATTAGAAGCGTGCCGATAAGACTGTAGTGCGCTGCTGGATTGGCCTGCAGCCACCGCTCGACGGCCCCTACCGATACGCATTGTTCGTCGGCCAATTGTGTTACGTCGATTACGTCTCCTACGAGTCTGAGCCGTGTGCTGTCGATGGTCTGGGCCTGCTGTACGACGGCAGTTTCCTCTAACTGCTTCAGGTAGTCGACGACCGGCTTTAGCGGCACTTTTTTGTCGTAGAAGATGACGATGCTTTTCACTTCCTTGAACTTGTCGCAGCTGAGATTTCGATCAACAGCGACGAGCAAGTTCTCCACTTCGAGCTCCTTTAACTTCCCCACCTTCTTCTGAAGGTATTCGTCAGTCCAAAAACCGACCACTTCCAGGTACGCCTTCACGCCGTTCTTTTCAAAACCGAAATCAGGGATAAACACATACCTACCGGCAGTCAGAAGCTCCGGTTCTCTTTTCAGCGTCCACCCCAACTTTAACGCGTTAAACGATCGGGCAAACGCCGCTTCAACGGAGCTATCAAAGCGCTCTCTTGTTTCCTCGGCACCTGGCACCGTAAGCAGCTCTTTCACCTTGTCGCTCTCAAGTACAAGTTCGACCAGTTTAGGTGCCTGTCGGTCCCCGCCGACGACGTGCGCCTTAAGGCGCCATTCATCAGCCTCAGTGATTGTTGGGAGGAGCTTCGCAAGCGATGTGCCGTACCGTTCGGTCATCTTGAAGAGCGAGACGGGACCATCCACGAGAATTTGATAAAGGCCGTCAACCTGCTCTACGGTGTACATGAGGCCTAGATACTTTAGGCGCCTGAAAATACGCTGGTAGTTGCCGCTCGCAGTAAACTCAAGAGAGACCGCCTTGAACAGCAAAGTCTGCGTCAAGCTCAGATTGTACCGCTGGATCAGTTCACGCGCAGGGAGGGGGACGAAGCGTTCAAGCACCAACTCGTCTTCAGAATCGCTCCAAAGCGACTCTTCGAGCTGCACCACGGGGATACCGAGTCGTGACGCTGCTTGCGCCATTACCTGTTGTTTAACCTCATTTGTCGCGACGAGTGAATAACGATTTGCCTCTGTAAAGACTTCACGACGCGCTGTTTTGGGATCAATGTGGCTTCGCGGTTCGAATACTGCTAAGCGGTCAAGCAACGCGACTAACCCCCTTACTAGCCGATAATCAAAGCCGTTGCCCTCGAACTGCTGACATCGTTTTGCGAGCTCGCCCTTGCGCTTGCCGACGTGTGCTTCATACGTTTCGATTAAGCGCGACGCCAAATCGAGGAAACGCTCTTCGAGCGGCGCGTACACCGGTCTTATCTTTCCCGAGCGAGAACGGGTGATGATGAGATTACTAGGGAGCACGCTCTGTTTCCCTCCATTTCTGCTTTCGGCGGCGACTAATTTTAGTCTCAGTCGTGTCACG